>JAJDDU010000163.1 GCA_029260155.1 Phycisphaerae bacterium
GCCGCGCCGCCGAGGGCGTCGGGGCGGACGGTCGACCGCGACAGCCCGATCCGCTTGATCCAGGCGATGTTCGACACGCTCCCAAAGCGAAGCCGGCACATTTGCGGACACAGTATTCGCGATGCCGCCCACGAGGTCGCGCAATTCGTTCAGTTCTGCCCTGCAGCCGGAGCACGATTCAAGATGGGCATCGACCTCGTTCCGCTCCGCCGAGGATAGTTCCTTGTCAACGTAGCGTCCCAGTTGTCGTTCTATCTGCTCGCAACACATTTCGATTCGTCCCAGCCGCGGCACATGCGACAAGCGACCAACGGATAGTCCTCTTGGTTAGATGCGTGGAAGAGAACGCCCCTTCCATTTCTAGGCGTAACTTTTTCGCAATAGCTCGCGCAACCGATCCCTCGCACGGTTGAGGCGCGACGCGACCGTTCCCTCGGCACATTCGAGCACCTCGGCGATGCCCCGATAATCGAGTTCTTCCTGATAGCGAAGGAGAAGCAGCGCCCGGTCCTCCAGCGAGATTTCCACCAGCGCGCTCTCTATATCCAGTCGTAAGTCGGTCGCAGGCCGCTCCGCTTCGGTCGGTCGAATCGGAGCAAGAGCCCGCAACTTCAGCGTTTCAACGCTCCGGCGGCGGCGGAATTGGAGTGCTTCATTTACCGCGATTCGATAGAACCAAGAGGCGATCGCGGACCGACCATCAAACTGATCCAGCCGCTGTAGCCCCTTGATGTAAGTGTCCTGTGTCAGATCCGAGGCGTCCTCGGGGCTGCCGGTCATGCGAAGAAGGAGTCGATAGATGCGTTCCGACGTCTGCTCGAAAAGCCGGCGTTGGGCTTCTTTCTCCCCGGCTCGACAGCGCTCTATGAGGTCTCGGTCGTTCACGCAATCACAACCTAACATTTGTGCCGACTCAGACAGACGCAATGCTGCATTCTAGCCGCAGAGTGCAAGGGTTGAAAAGGAAGATCCGCTCCTCCCGTCAGAATCCACAGGAGGCATATCGGCCAAAAGCAGTTTTTTTGGTGACGGCGGAAGAAAATTCGGCGCCGGTGCATCCAATCAGTATGTATGGGCCAGAATCGTCAACCCGAATCGGGGGGCGTGCTCGTAGACGTTACGAAGACTGCTGTGGAAGGGCATGGGAAGTGATGGAACAGCCTGTTCGTTTCCGATCCACGCTGATGTGCGCGCTGGCCATCGTCGTAGTGCTGGTCGCCATTCAGGGCTGTACGCTCTATCGGAGCGGCGCGCAGGAGGTGTCCGCCTGCTTGCAACGCGGTGCCTCGTCGGGTGCGGAGATTGGGCGCGTCTATTCCCGGTCTCAGGGGCCTGGTACTGAGCAGCCTGCATCCGAAGCCGATCCCCGCGTGTTGGAGCGACTGCGCGACTACATCGTCCTCGCGTTGGAGCGCAATCCAGATATCGAAGCTGCTGAAGAGGCCGCGCGATCGAAGGTCGAGCAGATTCGCCAGGTCACGGCGCTCCCAGACCCGTTCTTGAAAATGAAGATTCTGCCCGAGCCGGTGCGGACGGCTGAGGGGGACAACTTTTTCATCCTCGGCGTGTCGCAAAAGCTGCCCGTCCCCGAGAAGCTCGACCGGGCGGGGCGCATTGCATTTGAAGAAACACGCATGGCCTTGCAGCGTTGGCAGGCTACGAGGCTGCGCGTCATCGCGGACGTCAAGCGAGCCTACTTCCAGCTCTACGTCGTCAATCGCAGCATCGACGTTACGCAAGCAAATCAAGACCTGCTGCGCGGACTGATCGACGTCGCGCGCTCGCAGGTTGCGGTCGGCCGCCGGAGGCAGGACGACGTATTGCGCGCTCAGGTCGAGCGATCCAATCTCGAGGCTGAGCTTATCACGCTGCGGCAGCGGCACGTTACGCTCGTCTCGCGATTGAATCAGCTTCTCGACCGAAAGCCGCAGACCGAAATCGAAACGCCCGACGAATTCGCCATCCGCGCTGTTGATCTCGCCGTCGCCAATCTGCTTGAGAAAGCTCTCAATGCCAACCCGGACTTGAGGCGGATGGAGCATCAGATTGATCGCGACCAAGAATCCCTCGAACTCGCCCGGCTCGCGTATTGGCCGGACTTCGCTCTTGGGTTGGAGTGGATGTCGATGGCTTCTCGCGATGCGTTTCGACCGCCACTAAACCCAACGACTGGGCAACGGCCCACCGTGCCACAAATGAGCGAGGACGGCAGCGACAACTGGGCTGTTACCTTCGGCTTCAGCGTGCCGATCTGGCATGACAAGATCAAAGGCGGGATCGAACAAGCGACCCGGCGACTTGCGGCCTCGCGTGCGAAGTACAGGTCCACCGCCAATCGCATCGAGTTTGCGATAGAGGATGCCCTCAAACGCGTCGAATCTCAACAGGAACTCGCTCGACTGTTCAAGGATACAATCATTCCGCAGGCTGAGCAGACCTATCGCGTATCGCAGGGCTCGTACACGGCAGGGACCAGCGATTTCCTCTACGTCATAGACAACTGGCGTAAGTGGCTGGTCTTCACCATCCAGTACTACCGCTCGATGGGTGAGCTCGAACGCAGTGTCGCCGATCTGGAGCAGGCCATCGGCCTGAGTTTGTCGGAAGTGGGAGAATGATGATGCACGGACCTGTCGAACTCGCCAATCGTCGAAACGGGCGTGCAGCGGTCGTTGTTCTGGTCGCGGCCATCTCGCTAACAGCCGGTGCAGCTGGCGGGTATCTACTGCCGAAACGCCTGGGACTACCAGCCAGCCAACCGGGCACCGTTGACTCGGATGCGACGGCCGCAATTGATGATGAACCGTGGTACACGTGCGGCATGCACCCCAACGTGCTTCAAGAGGGTCCGGGCATCTGTCCCATCTGCCAGATGAAGCTCACTCCGCTCAAGAAGGACGACGACGGTGGCGGTGCATCGACGGAGCGAAAGGTGCTCTACTGGCGTGCCCCGATGGACCCGAACTACGTTTCCGAAAAGCCAGGCAAGAGCCCCATGGGAATGGACCTCGTCCCGGTCTACGCGGATAAGGAGGAATCGGGATCAGCGCACAGTATCCGCATCGACCCGGTCACCATTCAGAACATGGGCATCCGCACCGCCGCCATAGAGCGAGGGCCATTGATCAAGACCGTCCGGACCGTCGGGCGCGTTGACTACGACGAGAAGCTCGTCAGATTCGTCGACACCAAGTTCAGCGGCTGGATTGAGCAATTGGACGTTGATGAGACGGGCCAACACATTGCCAAAGGCCAGAAGCTCTTCGGCGTCTACTCGCCGGAGTTGTACGCAGCGCAGCAAGAGTATCTTTCAGCCGTCCAGAACTTGCCGCGCCTCGAAGCCAGCAACTTCGCGCCTGCACGCGAGGAGGCTGTCAAACTGGTTGAAGCAGCCGTCACGAAGCTCAAGTACTACGACGTCTCGGACGAGCAGATCGAAGCGCTCCGCGAGACGGGGAAGATCGAGAAGACGCTCGCCATCCACTCGCCGGCCGGCGGCATCGTTACTGAGAAGATGGCCCTCGAGGGCATGCACGTAAAACCCGGCATGCGACTCTACACGATCGCCGACCTGTCCCGCGTGTGGGTTTACGTTGACATCTACGAGTATCAGCTTCCGTGGATTCGCGTCGGGCAAAACGCAATGATGACCCTGCCCTATGTGCCAGGTGAGTCCTTCACGGGCAAAGTCGTCTACATCTACCCCTATCTGGAGAAGCAAACGCGCGTCATCAAGGTGCGTCTGGAATTCGAGAATCCAAAACTGGAACTCAAGCCGGGCATGTATACGAACGTCCGCCTGGAGTCGGAACTGCAACGCGACGCGATCCTCGTTCCGCGCGAGGCGTACATCGATTCGGGAACGCGGCAGGTCGCGTTCGTCGACTTGGGCAATGGGAAATTCGCGCCGCGCGACATTCAAGTCGGCGTCGAGGCTGAGGACGGCATGGTCGAAGTGCTTTACGGTCTCGACGCAGGCGAAGTCGTCGTCACCAGTGGTCAGTTCATGCTCGATGGGGAGAGCAAACTCAAAGAGGCCGTCGCCAAAATGATGGAGGCGGAGCGGGCCGAAACCACGAAGCGCGCTCCTGCCAATGCCGATAGCACGGAGGTGGCGATGGCCGATGGTCTGAGCATGCCACCCGGCACGACCCATACCTGTCCCATGGAAACCCATCCCGACGAAACCGATCCTGCCCAAAAAGGCCCATATTTTTCTGATAAGCCCGGACGATGCCCACCGTGCGGAATGAAACTCAAGCCCCTCGATGACGTCGAATGGGTGCGCATGCGCCGCGCAGCCGATGGCGGCGAAGTAGCATATACCTGTCCGGATCACCAGCACGTCTTCTCCGAAACCGGCGGCGAATGCCCGCGCTGCGGTAAGGCGCTCACCCCATTTAAGGTCATGTACAACTGTCCCGATCCCGAGCACGCCTCAGCCATCGTCGCGTCGCCCGGCAACTGCCCGCATTGCGGGCGGGGATTGGCTGCGTACCGTGGGGTGTGGCTGGACGAGAAGATGGCCAGCGCGAATGTGCCGCCCTCTCCCGGTCTGGCCGACGTTGCTCCATATCGATGCCAAACTCACCTGCTGGTAAACAGCGAACGGGCAGGGAATTGCACCGTTTGCGGCAGCGAGCTCGAATCCACCGCGACCGTAGCGGCGGCCGAGCCCGACCGGACCTCCATCCCGTCCGGCGCCCACTACACGTGCTCGATGAAAATCTGCTGGTACTTCGCGCCAGAGAAGGGCGAGTGCCCGGAGTGCGGCATGCGCCTCAAGCCCCTTGAGAAAGTGGCATGGGCCAAAGAGCTTCTCGCACACAGTTCCGAACACACCGGGCCCGCATACGTCTGCCCCATGCACCCTGATACGGTGCGATCAGCTTCTGCCGGCGCGTGCTCCATCTGTGGCATGCAACTCGTCCGCCGATCGGCGCTCCAGAGACCGACGGCTGCGCCGGAGCACGTCGCTGCTCAGATGAACTACATCATGGAGCACTATTTGGAGTTTCAGCGTCTTCTGGCTGCGGATCGAACCAACGATTTGACATTGCACGCGCTTGGCCTCGTGTCAGCCTCGGAAACACTGTCCGAACACCTTGCCGATCCGGGTATGAGTCTTCCTCCGGAAGTGCTGCAGGCTGCAAAGCGTTTGCGCGCCGCCGCGCTGAGAATCACCGGAAAGCTTGACGCCGACCGTGTGACCTTCGTCGAACTCAGTGCCGCCGTGAGCTCCCTCGTCGAGCACGCTCGGCCGGATCAATCGCGATGGCCAAAGTTGTATCTATACCACTGCCCAATGAGTAAGGGCGATTGGTTTCAGCCCGCCGAAGAAAAGGCTAATCCCTACTACGGATTCAAGATGCTCAACTGCGGCAAGTTGAAAGCGGTCAAGTAGGTTTGACGGTTCAATTCACCAACCGAGTCTCCGCATGATCGCCAAGATTATTGAATACTGCTGCCGTAACCGGATGCTAGTCCTGCTATTCACCGGGTTTGTTGTGCTCGGCGGCGTCTGGACGATATTCAACATCCGTCTTGACGCCATACCGGACCTCTCCGACGTTCAGGTGATCATCTTCACGGAGTACCCCGGTCAAGCGCCGCAGGTCGTCGAGGACCAGGTCACGTATCCGCTAACGACTTCGATGCTGGCAGTGCCGTATGCCAAGGTCGTGCGCGGATACTCCTTTTTCGGCATTTCGTTCGTCTATGTCATTTTTGAGGACGGCACGGACATGTACTGGGCGCGGTCGCGCGTTCTGGAATATCTAAACTATGTCGCAGCCCGTCTGCCGAAGGGAATCACGCCACAACTGGGCCCGGACGCGACCGGTGTCGGTTGGGCTTACGAGTATTCGGTGCGCAACGGCTACTACTGCCCGCATCACGTGAACGGCATGTATCGTCATCCAGACGATCCGGATCAATGGTACGGCACGCTTCAAGAATCGCCGGAGCACCTGCGCGAGGATCTTGAGCGCGTGCGCATGTTCGAGCACGGCGGCATCTGTCCGTGGGACGGCGAAACACAACTGATACACGCTGAATACGACCTATCGGAGCTGCGTAGTCTGCAAGACTGGTACCTGCGTTACGAGCTGACCACCGTCAACGGTGTGTCCGAAGTCGCCAGCATCGGCGGGTTCGTCCGTCAATACCAAGTCGTCGTCGCCCCGGACCGTCTCTTGGCGTACGGCATTCCGCTCAGTACGGTCAAGATGGCCATCAAGATGTCCAACAACGAGGTGGGCGGCCGCGTGCTCGAAATGTCCGAGACGGAATACATGGTGCGCGGACGCGGATACCTGGCCGCGCTGTCAGAGGAACAAGTGCGACAAGCACAGGACAAGGGCGAGCTGCTCAGCCGCACGCGATCTCGGCAGGGAATCGAAGACCTCAAACGGATCGTCATTCGCGCCACGCCCACCGGCACGCCGATCTATCTGAGGGACATTGCCGACGTTCAACTCGGGCCGGAGCTGCGACGCGGGATCGCCGAGTCTGAGGGAGAAGGCGAGGTCGTCGGCGGAATTGTGGTCATGCGCTTCGGCGAAAACGCACTGCAGGTCATCCGCGATACCAAGCGCAAGCTAGACGATCTGAAGCAGGGGCTTCCTGCCGGGGTGGACATCGTAGCGGAGTACGACCGCTCCGCGCTTATCGAGCGCGCCGTCGATAACCTCACTGAGAAACTCTTCGAGGAGATGGTAGTCGTCGCGATCGTCTGCGCGATCTTCCTGCTTCACCTGCGTAGCAGCTTGGTGGCCATCTTCGTGATTCCCACATCTGTCTTGGCCAGCCTCATCATCATGCAAATCATGGGGCTCAACGCGAACATCATGAGCTTGGGCGGAATCGCTATCGCCATTGGGGCCATGGTCGACAGTTCGATCGTCATGGTCGAGAACGCCCACAAGCACTACGAACGCGACAAGGGAAAGAAGCCACACGCCGAGATCATCATCGACGCAGCCAAAGAGGTCGGGCCAACACTCTTTTTCTCACTGCTGATCATTACCGTCAGCTTTGTGCCGATCTTCGTGCTCGGCGAGCAGAGCGGGCGATTGTTCAAGCCATTGGCCTACACCAAGACGTTCTGTATGGGGGCGTCGGCATTCTTCGCGATCACCATTGTGCCGATCCTGATGATCTACTTCATCCGCGGGCGCATCCCCAGCGAGCAGGCCAACCCCATCAGTCGACTGCTGCAGCGCGTCTACGAACCGTTCTTCCGGGTGGCAATGAAGGGCAAGTATCTCACACTCTTCATCGCAGCGCTGCTAGTAGCCAGCGCGATTCTCCCACTGCAAGAGTACATCTTTGGGCGGCAGGTCATCGGAGAGAAGTTCCCGGCACTCAAACTGTCCAGCCAACTGGGCAGTGAATTCATGCCGCCGCTCGACGAGGGCGACCTGCTGTACATGCCGACGACCGACCCAGGGATCAGCGTGACCAAGGCACGCGAACTGCTCCAGCAAACGGATGCACTCATCGCGAGCTTCCCCGAAGTACACCACGTGTTCGGCAAGGTCGGTCGCGCCGAGACCGCTACAGATCCTGCCCCTTTGAGC
>JAJDDU010000164.1 GCA_029260155.1 Phycisphaerae bacterium
CAGGACAACGGTGACAACGTGCCGCCGGGCGGTCGCCGGGCGGTGGTCGGCGAGTTCCCTGAACTGGATGCCCACGCGCACTACGGCGCCGAACTTGATAATGATGCCTGCCTGACCTGTCACGACCAGGAAACGCATCAAGATGGATATGTCGATCTGATCGATCCCGATGATGGCTCGATCTACAGTTTCATCAGGCCTGAGGATCTTACTTCGGACCCGGACGTCTCGAACTTCTGCGCGGGTTGCCATGATGCGGATGGTGCGACGCGCCTGGCCACGCCGCTGGATCCGTTCGGAAACGGCAACGTGGCGCCGGCTGTGGCGGATTCGTTCGCGGGGACGCTGCAGTGGCAGGAGTTGTATGGCGACTTTTGTTTCGGCAATGAGGGCAAGCTGCGACCGGTCAACAGCCATCACGACATCAGCGACACCGACCAGGCGTTCAGCGGGGCGAAACTGGAGTGCCTGAACTGCCACGGAGCACACACGGCCGCTGCATCACAGGCGCTTGCTGACCCATTCAATACGACGGCGCCGTGGGTGGGCGGATCGAATGATTTCTGCTTGCAGTGTCACGGTGGTGGCACTGGTCCGTTGGATCCCGGGTTTCCGCCAGGAGTGATCGGGCCGGTCATCGATGTGACCGATCCAGCGTGGGTGTCGCTTGGTATGGACTGGACAACGATCCTGGGCGGGGCGTGCATGACGGCGGACTGTTCGTCGTTGCGCGGAATCGATTCGTGTGATTACACCGACGGGCCTTGGTACGTTGATTACTCCTGGACGCACTCGGCGCACGGTCTGGATTCCAAGCGTGGGTGGAATGGGTATTCCGGCGCGCCGGGGGCGGAGCTCGATTGTCAGGTCTGCCACGACCCCCACGGTTCGTACACGCCGGCGAACTCGCTCGGCAACCCATACATGATTCGCGACGTGGTCGACGGCACGCCGTTCGTCGATGACGGGACGCGCGCCGGTGGGTTCAACGGTCCGCCTTGGGAGACGTTCGGCGTGGTACGCGATGTAACCGTCGCCGTCAGCGGGGCCGACGTGGATTGGGGCGGCAGCGGCAGCTTGTGCGGTGTTTGCCACGCAGACTGGGTCGCGGCGACCGGCGTCTCGCATTCGTGCACCGCTTGTCAGGTGTGCCATGCTCACGGGATGGCCTTCGGGGAAGCCGATTTCGTGGGATTCGACGACGACACGCCGTGTCCGATTCCGCCGGCGCCTCTGTTCGACGCGCCTCGACTTGATTCGGGCGAAGAGCCGCTGTTTGAGCAGTTTCTACCGTTGCACCGGTCAGAGCCGGAGCGGATGGCGCCTGTTGACGATTCCGGCGTGCGGGACGGGAGTCGCGGACGCAGCGCGGGGGGTGCTCGGCGATAGCGGCGAGGAGTTCTCGGTTTTGGGAATCGCCCGCTGCTATTACCAGACCTGGCGAGTTCGAATGCACCTCAGTGCTGGCGAGTCGGGTGCCTGGCGAAGGTCTATTGATTGTGGCACATCGCATGCTCTATCATTCGGCAAGACGGGATGGGCCGTCGGGCCGAGTCGGCTTTTGGTGAGGGTGCTGCGATGACCAGCGAGCGGATGACGAATCGATATGGGGTTGGTGCTATGAAACAAGCGATGGTCGCAGTGTGCGTGATGGTGACGTCGGCGGTGGCGGAGCAGAGCCTACTGCCTGCCAAAGATGGTACGATTGTCGATGGGGGCGTTTTCGGCCCGTTCGACGGGACGCCGGACAGTTGGGACTATTACTTCAACGAGACAAGCTATGAGGGGGCGATTTCGCTGGTGAACGACACCTCGGCGACCGGGATCGAGCATCGCGTATTCTGGGAGTATAACCTGAGCGGCGTGACATTGGAGCCGCCGGTGTCGGCGCTTTTGACGTTTGTGATGCGTGGACCGCCCGTGCTGCCGTTTCCGGACGTTGAGGTGTTTGTGTACTCGTATCCGGCTGACCTGGTGGAGTCGCCTGCTGACTTCGACACAGGTCCGGCGGTGTTGCGTGGGAGCGCGGTGGTGGGGTCATTTCAGCCGCCGACGGCGTTTTCGGTGATCGTGACCGGGGCGGTGAACGAGGCGCTGGTGAGCGGGGCGGGTCGCGTGGCGTTTCGGTTTCAGATCGATCCGAACACTGAGAATGCCGCGAGTCAGGCGTTCATCGACGCGCTGGATTCGGATCCGTCGACGAAGCCGGTCCTGAAGGTTTCCGCGGGAGCGACGGCGGTGCCCGGCGATGTGGACGGGGACGGGGACGTGGATCTGACGGACTATTCGTTCTTCTACGCGTGTGTCGCGGCCCCGAATGGCGTGTCGTGCGGCGTGTTTGATTTCGACGAGGATGGGGACGTCGACCTAGCCGACTTCGGCGTGCTCCAGATATTGTTTTCGGGGACGCTCTAATAGGCCGATCGGGTTCCTTCGACGCAACGTCGGCCTTGGGTTTCCGCTTCCGGCACGAGTCTGGTCGTTAAAGTGCATGACCGAAATCGTTCAGGCTGCGGGCAGCGCGCTTCAGCACGGCGCTCGCCCGATTCCGGGGAATCAGCGGTTGTTTTTCCTGTCATTGAGCGTCCAATCGTAATCGATCCACTCAATTCGCGGCTGCTTGGCCACCTCGAGCGCTGCACTGAGCGGCGATGAATAACGAGCGGCGAAGTTCAGCACGGAATCCGCTGTTTGATCGAAATCCGCTCCATACCAGTCGTAGAGTTTCGTCAGGCGAACGCGGTTGGCGTCCGGCTCATGAATCAGCCAGCGATCATGCGCGTGCACGTAGCGTGCTTGGTCGTCCAGTTGTTCCTCGATCCGTTCCGCTCGGTAAGCTTCGTTGCGTAGCTTCGGACAGCTGATCGCGGCGCAGACGAGGGCGAAGTGAATGCGCGGCTCTGCGAAGTTCGGCGTGATCTGCTCGTGCTCAAGCTCGTTCAAGCTGAGGGTCATCGTTCCCAGGCGCCATCGCTTTGCGTTCCATCGTTTCGCGGAGGGAATACTCTTGATGGACTTTATGGGGTAGTGATCGAGGATCAACCTGAGCGTAAAGGCATTGTAGGCGTTGATGAACAGGGCCAGTTTCTCGTCGCGACCAAGATCGGCGAACGGCGCATCTCGAAGTGAGGTGATGTAGGTATCCAATGATGCCGCGTCACTTCGAAGGCCTTCGTAGTCGACCCACCCGTCATCGTCGACGTGTTTGCGAAGCAATGCGTCGAATGCGGAGTGGTCAAACGCCGGGCCATCGGATCGGCTCTGATGGGCTTCGCGAAGCGTTACCATCGGCGGACCGAACAGGTATTTTAACGTGTCGCGTCGCTGGTACGTGCGGGCTGCGATGGCCAACACGGCGATGGCAACGACCACGCGTAGCGTCGTTCGCCACGGCGGACCGGTCGCGGCCGCGTCGTTGTTCTCTTCGGTCATGCTGCTTGTCGGTCTGCCCCGAGATGAGCTGTCCGCCGGGCGCTCGGTGCTTGCGCTTGTGCAAAGACCGATTCGAGCCCTCGCCGTTTACGCATTATGTGCTCGCCCGTGTCCGTAGAATTCGTCGGCTGGCATCGTGACATCGTTGTGCCCGAGCAATCCTCCGGTCCGTTTACGCAAACGCTTGACGACGCCGTGTTTCAAACCCGAATCGTTGGCGGCGCCGAACTCCCGAAGCGTTGCGCGTGGCCGCTCCATGACGAGCCGTGCATCGGAAATAATGCTCGCTGGTATCGATCCGGGGGTCAAGGGTTTCCCCGGCGCTGTAATCGCGGGTGTACTGATGACGCCCTCTCTCCGCAGCCCCAGCCGCGAATCGCTGCAAATCCGGGCCTGCCTGCCTGCGGGCCGTTTCGATATCATCTCAACCTTGGGTTTCCGGTTTTTGGGAACGTCCCACTCTTGAGGTTCTTGGCGACTTTTCTCCCGTTCCAGAGAACTACTCACGGGCTACACCGTGTCGTCGCAGTGTGTTACGCACGTTCGTTTCTGCGTAAAGCTCTGAGATTGCGTCACTAGTGACCGCTTACCTGACGAAAGCGGCTAAACGGAACCGGTGTGACAAACGGTGGCATGCGTTTTGCCACTCCAACAACGGAAGACACTGTCGTCGGGCTGCTCGGCCACACATTCCTGGTCGTGAGAGTTTTCCCGACACAGCGCAGATATGGAACTGAGGAGGTTTCTCATGGTAGGCGTTATGGTGGTGGCGATTGCATCGGCGGTCTTGGGTCAGACTGCGGACGTTTCGTACTCGACGACTTACGGTATGGGTATTTCATACCCAGGTCGTCTGGCGGAGGCGCC
>JAJDDU010000165.1 GCA_029260155.1 Phycisphaerae bacterium
GCCCCAACCGTTATGCGGTGGGCGCCAACGTGGATGTACGGGTCGGAACCACGTGGCGACTGCGTGAAGTGGTCACCGGGAGCAGCTTCATGAGCCAGAATGACTTGGTGTTGCACTTCGGGCTCAACGACGCGCTGATCATGGACGAGATCCAGGTGATGTGGCCCGGCGGGACGACGCGAACGCTGTTCAATATGCCCTCGAATGAGACGTGGACGCTCTATCCACCCGACAAGCTGGGGGACGGAGATTTCGACGGAGACCGCGATCTCGATGACTTGTTCGCGTTCGCTGGATGCATGAGCCTCATACCCACGCCGGTGCAGCCGGGCTGCGAGATGATGGACTACGACGGCGATGGGAGCATCGATCCAGACGACATCGACCCCTTCCTCGCCGATTTCGACGGACCGCTCGATGACTGCAATGGTAACGGTGTTTTCGACCTACGGGAGATCTTGCTCGATCCGTCGGGCGATGCGAACACCGACGGCGTTCTGGACGTTTGTATCATCGGCATCCCGACCGCGACGGAGTGGGGCCTCGTGGTCATGTCGCTGCTACTGCTCGCTTCCGGTTCCGTGTTGTACGGCCGCCGGTACTGGGCAGACTTGGCGGGCGGAGTCCCAGGACTGGCGGACTCCGGGGGCAATAAAGCACCTTGAACGTTTCGTCACTCTGGCACCTGATCCCCCCAAGTCTGATACGATCCGGGAGGGCCTGGCAGGGCTCAAGAAACGCCCGACAACGGTTCATCCAGATGGTGCGACTTTCCGCCGTCAAGCACCATCCGTAATTACTCTTGTCTACGCGAGTGGCCGCGAAACAAAACCAATCACAAAGCCACCGCCTTTAAGGCTCATGTGCGGCACTGGCCCGAGGCGAGTCGGCCAACATGAACCGATGACCGTCTGCCCGCCCCAAGAAGAACCAGCCCGTACCGCTCCTCGCGACAGGTGCAATCATGCTCGCTCGGCAGCCGCGTAACCCCGTTGCGGGCAAAGCGGGCCGGCTGTCTCTCCACACTCCGCGTACAGCAAGAATTAACAATTGCTATCCCCGGCAGAACAGTGTACTGTCGAGCTTTCATTATTGTGTCAGAGTCAAACGTGATGTCAAAATGGGCTATACGGAGCAAGGAGAGAACAACGCGTATCAATTCGTTACTGTTTGTCTCGGCGGCGGTACTCTCCGCATCGGAGTTGGTCGCGGCTGGCCCTGTGGCTTTCACCGAGGAGGCACAAGCGCGTGGGATCGTCTATGTGCCTACCCAACAACAAGGCTGGGGACAAGGCGTTGCCTTCGTGGACCTCGACGAGGATGGCGACCCGGATGTGGTCACTCTCGGCGACGGGCTCGCTGAGTTGGGCCTCTATGAGAATGACGGCTCGGGGTACTTCACATCGCGCTGGGCGGCGAGCGGGATCGGCTTGGTGCCGGATACGTCTGGCGTGAGCGCGGGAGACTACGATCGCGATGGGGATCTTGATCTCCACATTTCGCGGTACGACGCGCCCGATCTCTTGTTGCGTAACGACGGCGGGTTTCAGTTCGTAGATGTTGCGGCGGCTGCGGGGGTCGACGTTTCCGGAGCCGGGCATGGGTGCGCGTGGGCGGACTTCGACAACGACGGGTGGCTGGATCTGTACTTGGCGGACCGGTCGAGTCCCAATCGGCTGTTCCGCAATCTGGGGAACGGCACGTTTCAGGATGTGGCCGTCGCGTTGGGAGTGGATCGCGGTCTCGATCCAACATTTCAGGCGGCGTTCTTTGACTATGACCGCGATGGGGACGCCGACCTGTATCTAGCCACGGACAAAGGCCTCGGGTGCGTGGATTACAGAAACCACTTCTTCGAGAACGTCGGCGGGGCATTCGTTGAAATCACCGATTCCTCCGGCACGGAAGCTTGCCTCGACTCCATGTGCGTCGCCATCGGTGATTTCGACGGCAACCGATACCTTGATCTCTACGTCACGAACACGGAGTCGGGCAACGCGCTCCTGATGAACCAAGGCATCGGTCCGTTCGTGCGCCAGGAGGGAATGGCCAACGTAGCTTCGTATGCTGTCGGCTGGGGTGCGGTCTTCTTCGACTACGACAACGATGGGCACTTGGATCTTTACGTGTGCAACATGGGTGACAACAACCGCCTGTATAGGCACGACGGAACATGGCCATGCACGGACGCCGGCGCCTCGATGGGCGTCGACACGGGGGGGTTGTCCTACGCCACAGCAGTGGCGGACGTCGACGGCGATGGTGATCTTGATCTTCTGGTGCAAAACCGAGCGGAGCCGATCCGTTTGTTCATCAACCATGAAGGGCAGACTCGAAGGTGGTCCAAATTCGACGTCGTCGGCGAAGGCCCCGCGCGCTACGCGGTGGGTGCGAATGTCGACGTGCGGGTGGGAAGCGTGTGGCGACAGCGCGAGGTGATCGCCGGCTGCAATTACAAGAGCCAGAACGAATTGGCGCTGCATTTCGGGCTTAACAACGCACTGGTCATGGACGAGATCCAAGTTTTGTGGCCGGGCGGGACGGCTCGGACACTGTTCAATCTTCCCTCGAACGAGACTTGGACGCTGTATCCGCCGGACAAACTCGGCGATGGCGACTTCGACGGCGACCGCGATCTCGATGACTTCTTCGTGTTCGCGGAATGCATGCCGACGGGCACGGCTGAACCGGTACAACCAGGATGCGAAATGATGGACTACGACGGGGATGGCAGCGTAGATCCGGACGACATCGACCCGTTCCTGGCTGCGTTCGACACTCCGCTCGGCGACTGCAATCTGAACGGCGTTCTTGACCTCAAGGAGATCCTCCTCGACCCGTCGCGCGACGCGAACGGCGACGGGGTCATGGACCTGTGCCTAACCGTGCCGACGGTGCAGGAGTGGGGTCTCGTGGTTACGTCCCTGCTGCTTCTGTCAGCCGGGTCTCTACTGTTTCGTCACCGGAGTACGGCGCAGCCGACCGCATAGCTCACGCACAACTGCCTGCGGTCGATGCGGCTGACCAAATCTGCCACGGGGGCCGCTCGAACATCGTCGTGATGCGATGGACGGGACGGGGCAGGTTCTGGAGTGCGTTTCGATCAGTCATTTCGGAGAGTCTCACACCACGGCGCCCAGATCCCCGACCAAACACCGCCGTGCATGAAAAAATCAACTCACACCGTCGCAAGAAAACACCATGCCATTTGGAAGTCGATCGCACATCATGTATAATCGCGCGCAGGCCGGGGGAAGTTGTCCATCCCATTACCAATAGACCGACATCCAACACGAGGAATCATGAATGCCCCTGATATCCGAGGAATGCCTGCGGGACGACTCTGTGCGTCCGTCGATCGTCATCATGGTTGTCGCGGTCGTCGGAAGTTGCTTGACGTATCCGACAGGGGCGTACGCCCAGCAGTTCGTCGAAGACACATCCGCGCGACTGCCCGCAGCCAGTCCGCTGGAATACTCCGAACAGGTCGACCTCGCTGACATCGATGGGGACGGAGACCTCGACATCCTCTTCGCCAATGGCCGGGGGTTCGCCAGTCCGCAATTGCAGGAAGAAAACCGCCTCTATATCAACAATGGCGACGGCGTCTTCACGGACGAAACCGACGCTCGAATGGCCGACGTGACCGGTTACACGCGCGACGTCGAATTCGGCGACCTCGACAACGACGGTGACCTCGACTGCCTGATCGTCAATACGTTCAATACGCAATCGCGACTGCTCATCAACAACGGCAGCGGTGTCTTCACGGACCAGACAGGGGACCGGCTTCCCACCGCTACCCTGGGGGGCTCGGACGCGGATTTCGGCGACGTCGACAACGACGGTGATTTGGACATTATCCTCACCAACAGTGGCAGCAGCCCATTCGGCAGCGGCGTCGATCGCCTGTACATCAACAACGGCAGCGGCGTGTTTGCCGATCAGACTGCGTCACGACTTCCCGGCTCGTCCGTTTCGCAGTCCATCGACTGCGACTTCTTCGACATGGATGGCGACCTCGATCTCGATCTGATCATGGCCCACCGAGATCCGATCAGCCAACTGTGGGAGAACGACGGCGCGGGGATCTTTACAGACGTTACGTCCGGCAACCTACCTCCCGAGGGTCCATGCACGTATTCCTTCGAGGTCGCAGATATCGACGGCGACGATGACCTCGATCTTCTGGCGGTTCGAGGCAGCAACGAACGCATCTATCGCAACGATGGCACGGGCTCGTTTGTCGAAATCACCAAGACCGCACTGCCCAACAACCCTCTTCAGGACGACAACGACGGAGACTTTCTCGACATCGACAATGACGGCGATCTCGACATCGCCATCGCCCGACTGGGCAGCGGCGGGGAGCGCCTCTACCTCAACGATGGCGCCGGAGTCTTCACCCTGACACCGGGCTTGATCACCGTACTCTCAGACTCAACGCTCGATATTGAATTCGGCGATCTCAACGGCGATGGGCGACGCGATATTGTGACCGCTCAAGGCGAATCCGGAAGTTTTCGCAACCGCATATACATCAACAATGGCCCGGTCGACAACCGGGCGCCGACGTTCCATGGCATCACACAGATTCCAAACACCGCCGACACAATCAGCCCGCATGCGGTGCGCGCCGTAATCCGCGACGGCATGACGTCGGACAATAACTTCTTCGACCGAGGCATCACCCTGCACTATCGCGTGGGCATCGGCCGACCCAACCTGCTGCCGATGCGTTACGCGGGCGGCGATCATTATCGCGCCGAAGTGCCCGGACTCGCCGCGGGATCGGTGGTCACCTATTGGGTGACCGCGACCGACTGGGCGGGAAACAGCGGTACGTCTGCGGCATCGCTGTTCGTTGTCACGGGCGGAGTGCTCGGGGATTCTGACGGTGACAACTACGTGGATCTCAACGACACGGAGCAATTCCAGGCTTGCGTCAGCGGCCCTGGCGGGGGAATTGCGCCGGAGTGCGCTACATTCGATTTCGACGGCGACGGCGACGTGGACAACGCTGATTTCCGCCTATTCCAGCTTGCCTTCACCGGCATGCCGTAGGAACACATCAGCCAGTGACACCGGTTTTCCGCCGGTGGGCAAGGGTGCCCCACTCTTCGCCTCAGGCGAAGGTTGGAGGACTACGATTGCCGAACGCCCGCTGAACGCGCGACCACATTAGTCACGGATTATGGCTGAAAGCTCTATTCAAAAGTGCGCTGGAGCGCGGCGAAGTCGTGGAGGTCTATGTCGGCGTCGTTGTCTGCGTCGAGGCAGGTGCACTCGGGAGGGATGGCGGCTGCGTTGGGGCCGGTGAGGCAGGTGTTGAACATGACCCACTCGCTGGTGTCGACGGCCGGCGCGGTGACGGCGCCGGTGTTCCCGAGATTGCCGCTCGATCGAGGCCATTGCACGCTGCACTCCGGACCGGGGAAGTCCCAAGCGTACAGCGTCCGCCAGATGCCGGAGAGGATCTCCACGTCGCCGTCCAGATCGACATCCGCTACCGAGAGAGTTTGACGGCCGCCTGCACTGTTATGAGTAGAATTCACTGGCAACGGATTGGCGCCCTGGAGCGGGGTGCCGTCGTGGTTGAAGATACAGGGGCCAATCAACGCACCGACGATGATCTCGGGCATGCCATCCGCGTCAACGTCTGCGATGGCCTGTACACGATTCGCGAACGGCAGACCCCCCGGCTTTGGGAATGGGATCAGCGCGGGCCAACCGGGTACGGCGGACCCGTCGCGATCGAATGCAAAAACCTGTGGCATGGTCCCTGTCGCCACCAGATCGAGATACCCGTCGGCGTCAACATCACCAAATCCAACGCTAGCAATATCGGTTGGTAATGGGAAAACGAGGGGCCATGCAGAGGAGAAAAGTTCGCCACGGGCATTCAGCAAGTACACTCGGTTCACAGTGTCAAACCCCAGGGCCGAGAAGGCGATCTCAGGCGTGCCGTCGCCGTCCGTATCGCCAATCGCAAAACCGGAGTCCGGGGCCTGCGGAATCCAGACGGGCCAGCCTTTCAGATCGGTGGCGTCGTGGTGAATAGCGTGGATAGGATCCGCGGAGTTTGATATCGTGTCGTTGATCAGAATCTCCAAGTCCCCGTCGCCGTCAAGGTCGGCCGTGGCGATCCCGCGGACCCACGTGTCGAAGTCCCTGGGCCAAGCATCGCTGAACGATGCGCCGTCAGAGCGTAGTATGTACACTCGCGCTGGCCTGCGCGTACCGACGACGATTTCGTTGCTTCCGTCGGCGTCCAGGTCTGCGACCACGATTCTGTCGGCCAGGCCTTCCATTACCTGTGGCCAACCGATGGCGTACGTGCCGTCAAGATTGAAGACGTGGATACCGACTTCCTGCGGGTCTTCGAGCGACGGCTGATTCCGAGAGAACACGATTTCCAAATCGTCGTCGCTGTCCATGTTGACAATAGAGAGATTCAGATTGACGGTCGTGGATTGCAGAGGAAACTGGAACGGCCACGGGCCGGGCGCGATCACCCCATCAGGCGTGAGAATCCGGAGCGCGTGCGCGGATTTTGGGGTCAGAGCGCCTTTAGTTGTTAGCGCGTCGTCCTCCAAGAGTCAAGCTCTCTGAAGAGACGAGAACATGTCCGGCACGCCGGTTCCGCACACGCATACGTGGCCACCTACACGTATCGCGCGCCGCCGACTGCAAACGGTGATTTAGTCGTGGACTTCCTGCTCAACGAATCCGCCGGCGATCAGACGATGATGGTCGCTGCCAACAACGGCCGAGTCGAAGTTGGCGCCACCGCGCCAGGAGTGCTGGCCACAACGGCGCCGTAGAGAGTGAGCATGGGCGGTCACAACTTGGAGTGCTGTGGCGAAATTCAATGAAGAATAGACGTACGCCACGTTGCGGGGAGCGTCCGAGGTTGACCCTTGCGGAGGAGTTCCGCTCGGGGTGAATCCCGCAGCTCGGGAGGGCGAGGAACTTGTGGATGTCCCGGGGGAACGATCGCTGTGAAAAAGAACGCCACGGGTGGCGCTTGCGTGGGCAGGGGAGCGTCAATACCGCTCCCGACGAGCGAATGGCCACGCAAGCGTGGACCATGCCCCCCAGCCGTGTTTGCGTAGCGGTGGCGAGCGGGGCCCTGTCGGGCAAGCCCCCGTGGTACGCGTCCAACGCCATGCCACACATGATCGCCACACGCCGGACCCACCGCCATTTCCATTTCCGCGCGTCGCCACTACAATCTCTGGCGATTGAAGCGTCCGCTGCGCGGTCGAAATCTTGTGTGAGAGGTATCACGATTGTGACCAAACCCGTACCCACCCTCATGATAGCCGTCGCCGCGCCGCTGCTGGCCGGCGCGATCTACCTGGCTGTTCCGGCACTCAGACCCGCCGAGGCGGCAGTGATGATCGAAGCAGACCAACACGTCGAAGCCGCACGGCGATTGCTCTTCGCATATGGCGAGAACGAAGAACGCATCGCGCAGATTCTAGGCCAGCTCGAAGCCGACAACATCGACGTAACGTTGAGCGGCGACGACACCGAACGAATCGTCGACGAGAACCCCGAGGCTATCGAGGAGATCGAGGATCGCCTCGGCGAGCTGACCCGTGGCCGCAACGCTTCGCGCGTCCGTGAACTCGAAGATAAGTTCCAAGAGGCCGGGGGAGCCAGCGAGACTCCGCTCCTGCAATCCGGTGGCCTCGGAGGAGGCACCAACGCGGTACTCAGGTCCATGCGCGATGGCGTGCGGCAGCGCGACGCCATCCTGCAGCAAAACGCCAAACTCCTCGATGAGGCGCTGGCGAAGGTCAACGCTGCGCTGGCTGTCTCGCATGGCGAGATCAGTGCGTCTGAGGATCAGTACGCCAACGGGGTCAAGGGGATCATTCTCGTCGCCAAGGCAGGCGTTGCGCAGAGAGAGGCGTGGCATCTTCGGGCGCGGGCCGACTCTTCTCGGAGAGAGCTTGTCGCACTGAGCGGACTGGTCCAACGCCTCGCGATCAACCAGGAATTGGTTCAGCGCAGTCAGGTCGATGATTCGCTGGAGGCCTTGGTCGACGAATCCCGCGAGTTCAAGCGCAACGCACGAGAAAAGGAGGAGGAAATCAGCGCGATTGATGCGAAGATCGCGGACCTCAAGGCCCGCCTCGCAAGTTCCCAAGGCAAGGCGAACGCCGCGCGCGACGCAATGGAATCACTTCAGGAGCAAGGCGCAAACCTTCTCGAATCGACCGGCTCGCAGGACTTCGCTGATCGCTATGTCAAGTTATCGAATGAGTACGATACGGCCCTCGCCGTCGCCCACCGCCTCGAACGCGGCACGCTGCTGAACGCCCGCATCGACGACACCGGCGACTACGTTCGTGGGCAGTTCGTTCCAACTCAAGCCGGCGGCGAGATCGTCGTGCAACGTGGCTTGGCTGATTACGAGAATGATCGTGATACGACAGCTCGAGACCTCGCCACGATCAAGGAAACGCTTGCCGTCATCGAGGAGGGAATCGAGGCATTGCGAGCCCTGAAGGGCGGATACGAAGACAAGGTCGCCGAAGCGGAGGCACGCGCCAAAGAGAACCTAGCGCGGGCGGCCGAGGTCTATACACGCTTTGATCAACAGATCACAGAGGCTGACGCCGCGATGGAACGGGCTGCCACCACCGCGCGGCAGGCCGCTCGCGCGTTTCGCACCGCCGGCCGGGCAGCTTCCGACGGGACGCGCGACGCAACCGCCAAACTGGATCCGCTTGGCGCCACCGCCAAAGAGCGATCACCGTTCAAGCTACGCTCCGCAGATCGATGGCAGGCAGGTCAGTTGGACAATGAATCGGCTCAAGCCAAACATGTGCTGGCGTCGGTTCTTTACGATCGGTTCGCCGCCGCCGCTTCCGATTTTGATCTCCTCACACGGGTAAAAGCCGACCTGGAACTCGCCGATGCCGACCCCGACGCGATGGCTCAACGCCGTGACACAGCCCGCGAAGAGGCTGCTGAATCCGCACGAGACGCCATCGCTGATTTCGAAAAGTCCTTCCGCCCGCTGAACAACAACTGGACCGTACCGGCAGCGGCGGCAGCAGCACACGATCTCCTTTCGCTGCTGGAAAACCCCGAGCACACCCAAACCGCCATCACTAACTACGAGCACGCGGTAACCGGCAATGAATCCCAACCCTACGCAAAACCGTTCCTTGAGCGACTCGACATCCTCAGAAACCGCTGACCTGGAAACCACAGGGTTATTCTTGCCGCTGTGGCTTTATTTTCGTGCTCAATTGTTTCG
>JAJDDU010000166.1 GCA_029260155.1 Phycisphaerae bacterium
CCCGGTGATATCGCACGTCAATCCTCTAATCCCCAATCTTCCCCCCGATGCAAATACGGTTCTTGCCCTCGCGCTTGGCTTGAAGAAGCGCTTCGTCGGCGCGCGTGATCAGCTCTTCGACGGTCGATGCGTCCGCCGGAAACGACGCCAGCCCGCCGCTGATCGTGAGTTGCGAAGTCCCCGCCCGGTCGAACCCAGAGAAACGATGCTCCCCAAGAGACCGTCGAAAACGCTCGACAATCGGCAGCACGTCCGACGGATGTTGCGAGCCGGGTTCACGCGTCCCGCCCTTGTCCCAGAACACAACGGCGAACTCATCACCGCCGTAACGCGTCACCACGTCGTGCTCGCGGCAGTTACGCCGAAACAGCTCCCCGCAGCCACGAATGATCGCATCCCCAGCGTCGTGTCCGTACGTGTCATTGTAGCGCTTGAAGAAATCCACATCGAACATCAGCACCGACACCGTCGTGCCATCCGCGCCCGCCTGCGCAAGCAAGCGCTCAAGGAACTCCAGCAAGTACCGCCGATTCGGCAACCCGCTGAGTTCATCCTCGTACGCAAGAGCGTGGTACTGACGATGCTCAACAGAAGCCGTCAACAGATGCCCGATCAACCGCGCATAGTGCTGGAGCTTCGACCGATCGACCGCCCCCGCCGAACCGTCCGCAGACGGACCCAACGCCACATGACCGATCGTCTCGTCCCCGTCCACCAGTGCCTCGGTCATCACCGGTTCGGACATTTCCCCGCCACTGGTGGCCGCACCGCCGCTGGTGGCCGCCGCCCCTTCCACCACAATACCGGCGCTCAACGTGCCGAACGCCGTCCGCAGCAACTCCGCCAACAATGAAATAAACTCGTCGCGCGGCGCATCCAAACGACCAACGATTTCACCCAGCGCCGCCAACTCCGCCGACGAAGCGCCCGTCCTTCCCTCGTCTAGCGGCGACCCAACGGGGAGCGCGGCGCCCGTCTCGACGCGCAACGCAACCTCCACCTCGTCCACCCGAAGCGGACAGATCAGATAACTATCTGCACCAAAGTGCACCGCGGCACGCGTCGTCGGTTCCGCATCCGACGAACAACACAAGACCAGCCGAACATCCCGCCCCACCGCGTCGCGCAGACCCGCCACCGCCTTGCCCAACTCCGCGTCCGATCCGTCCACGCACGCAAACACCGCACCCACCGGATGCTCCGAAACATCCGCGATCGCGGAAAGATATGTCTTTGAACTGCGAATCTCCCAGTCCGGATACCCCGCACTAAGCTGCGAAGCCACACCGTCGCGATCATTCACCACCAGCACACGGCGCCCCATGAGCGAATCCGCGTTCGGACCCTCTGCATTGACCATCACATGATGTCCTTCCGCCGCACGACGGCCTCCGCCTCACCGCCCCCGTCCAGCAACATGCGTATTTCCTCCTCCGACAACAACGGACCGGGCGCAGGCTCCGAAGCGACCGACTCCGTCTCGAAATCCTCCCCCGCAATCCTCGGAGCCGAAACAACCGCGATGTCCTGCGACTCTGTTTCCACCTCAAGGTCGCCGCACCCCAACACCGCAGCCACCGACGCCCGTTCAGCCACCACCGTTCCCGTCGCTCCGAGCGAAACCGCCCGCCGCACACGTCCGCCGCGACCGCCCAAGCTGTACGCCAGCAAGTCGACGTCCTCGAATGCGCGCCCGACCAGCGAGAAAAACTCGAACTCGCGAGAAGCCAGATAGTCGACGCACACCAACACCGCCCCGAACGGCGCCCCTTCGCGTCGATGCAGACAAGCCAACGCGCGAAAGACATCGCTCTGCGCGACAACATCAGCGCCAAGATCAGAGAGCACAGCGCTCATCGGATCACAATGATCGCTGCGCCCCTCAACGATATGCAGCACGCGCCGTATTCCGATGGGCTGGATCTCCAAATACCCCGGTCCAGTTCGACAGCACCGAATCCCACCCCAAAGCCCACGGATTGCAATCCGTGGGATGCCCACCGCTCCACCTTACTCTAGGGCAACACCCCCCCTATCGTCAAAGAAAAACCGCCCTCACGACCTGCAATCAGGGCGCACGTGACCGCCAAACAAATCGACAGATCACCCCTGTAGTTATTACCACGGTAGGACGGAAACAAAACGCCGCCAAACCGGCGAACACTCAGGAGGGTCAATGCGATGTCCCAAGCCAATCGGCCCCGAAAACGCGTCTCATATGCCTGCACGGCGTCCCTCGCGTCAATCGCTGTCGCGGGGTGTGCGACCGGAGCGCGCGTGCAATTCACAACCGCCCAATCCCTCGACGCGCTCAACGTCGAGGTCGCCAAAGCCGTCCGAGAATACCATGCCGAAATCCGCGCCGCCGACACGGAAAGACGTCACGCCGCGGTCGACGCGTTTGCCGCCCGCATCCGCGCGAGTCGCGACGATGGCGACGCAACGACGCAGCACGTCGGGCAATTCAACCAAGCCCTCGATCAACTGCAAACCGATGCCGAAGCCGAGAACGAACGCTTAAACGCAACCCTGGACAACCTCAGCCTCGTCACCGAAGCCGCCGCCGGCTTGCGCCGAATCGCCGTCGAGTCAATGACACTGAACGACGAGGTACGCCGTTACCTGACCGTCCGACTCAGCCCGCCGTCCGCAAGCAACGAACTAGAAGGAGAGTGACAGATGCCTGACACTACGGGGCCGTTCGACACGCTGATCGGCACACTGGAAACGCTGCTGGACCCCCGGCCACAAGGCGATCGACCGCCCGACGCCATCGACCGCATCCTCGCCCAACCCGCGCGCAATACCCAGGCCCGCTCCCTGCGCGAAGACCCCGTCGTCGCCCGCCTGCGCGAAGATCTTACCAACGGACTCATCCGCATCGACACAGCCAATGCGATGTTCCGCCTGGTCGCACGCGTGCTTGACACGCACATGGGTGCATGATGCAGGAAACAATGATCGCCAACCTTAGCCTGTCCGAAGCCGGCTCCGTGCTGGCCATCCTGACGCCACTGGTCGCAGTGCCACTGGGTGTCATTACGTTCTCGCTGCGCGCCCTGCGCGACCAGCAATTCCACGGAAAACGCGAGTTGACCCGCCGGATCGAACACGCCGAATCCAGCCTCCGGCGGCTCGATGGCAGGGTCGCGGCCAACGAACGCGATTACGCGACCAAGGAGGACTGGCTCCGCGAAAGCATGCTCGCTAGGCAGAACATCGAACGGCTCAGCGAGTCGTTCGCACGATTTGAAGCAACACACACCCACAACGGCACGCCGGTTTCCGTCTGCGAAGACACGAAAGGCATCCGTTATTATGAGGGGACCGACTGATGGCACACGGCCGCCTGACGCCCGAAATCGTCCGTGTTCGCAGTGAGATTCTCGTCGCCCTGCGCATGATCTACCCAGCCGCTCTGCGTTCCGAACAGCTCTTGCGCAGCCTGCTGAGCGTTTTTCCAACGCTCGAATGGCAACATCTCAAACGCGAACTGTACTACCTGCTGGAAAAAGGACACATCCAGCGCGTGATCGCCGGAAGCGAGACCGAGCAACGCCTTACCCCGTGGCGCAAACGCTGGTTCCGCATCACCGCGATCGGCAAAGAAGTCGCTGAAAGCATGCTCGACGACGGCGGGATGGACTCATGATCGCCAAAACCGAAAAGGAACGCGTCAATCGCCGGAAAAAGAAAGTGTCAGCATGTGACACTCAGAGCGTCGCCCTTTCCCCCGGGGGCGATTTTCGCACACGCGTGCAGGCCGTGGCTGCGATCGTGCATGCAGCCTTCGGCATCGATCCCGAGACCCACCCGGTCTGTGACGCCCGCGATGCCTATCGCGTCGTTATCTCGCTGATCATCGAGGTGCTGGTCACGGACGGCGAACGGGTCTCCACCGGCGAACTCACGGTGATGTCCAAACTCCTGGCCGAGCACCGCAGGCTGGACATCGCCGAAATGGAGGCTGAGGGCAAGTACGGCAAGGAAGTGTCGCACGATGACACTTCCGAAGAACAGAGTGCCGATACCCGCCCCACGGGCCTCGGACGCGCGGTCAAAGACATTTACGGCACGAATCTCGATGGCTGATTCCAAGCTTGCCCTCGTCATGCGGCCCGCTAGAATCACGGACATGGCCACATGGGACATACTTCTCCGCTTGAGCCTTGCCCTGATAATCGGCAGCGTGATCGGCATCGAGCGCGCTTTGGGAGACAAGCCGGCCGGCCTGCGCACCAACATTCTGATCTGCCTCGGTGCGTGCGTGTTCACGATGGCTTCGCAGGCGTTGGAGGGGACGCTTGTGGACAAGACGCGTATCGCCGCGCAAATCGTGACGGGCGTGGGTTTTCTCGGCGCGGGTGCGATCATCCGCGATGCCAAGGGCATTGTGGGCCTGACCACGGCGGCGACGATCTGGGCGGTCGCCGCGTTGGGACTGGCGGCTGGGCTGGGTCAGTTTACTCTGGCCATCGCAGGCGCGGTCGGAGTCTTGCTCGTCCTGCTCGGCTTCCCTTTCGTGGGGACGGTGATCGAAACGCGACGCGACGTCGATGAGTATTGCCTGTCCACGGCGAAGTCGGCTGAGCAGGTCGACCGCGTCGAGAACCTGTTCGCACAAGCCGGCCTGCGCATCGTGTTGAGCGATTACTTCGAGAAGAGCGACAAGATCATGTTCAACATCAAGGCTCTTGGCCCGCGTAGCGCCCACCGCGACCTCCGTCGTCGATTGCTCCTCATGGACGACGTCCGTCTCTGCGAAACCCGCTAACTCTTCATCAAGGCCAATAGTTTGCGACAGGCCGTCGACATGGGCAGGTCGGCCAAATGTGCGGCGCGCACCCAGCGAGCGGGCGTCTTGGAAGCGACTTGGCAGTGGAAAGCGTTGAAGTGCATCAAGCGGTGGGTCAGGCGGTGGGTGATGGTGCCGATGCGTTCGACGGGTGCGCTTGGCGGCAGGGCGTGTGTCGCGAGGAGTTTGTTGAGGCTGTGTCGCGGGCTGTCGCATTCGGTGTTCGGGAATTCCCAGAGTCCGCCCCACAGGCCGTCGGGAGGACGCTTCGTGACTAGGATCGCGCCGTTGCATTGGGCGAGAATGACAACGTGATGCACTTCGGGCACTGCGCGCGATTTGCGTTTGACGGGCAATAGCGACTGGGTGTTGAGCGCGCGGGCTTGGCAGTTGCGTTCGAGCGGACAGTCGTCGCAGCGCGGAGTGGTTGGTGTGCAGATGAGGGCGCCGAGTTCCATGAGGGCTTGGTTGAAATCGCCGCAGCGACGGGTTGGGAGTAGGCACTCCGCGGTGGCCCAGAGTTGGCGGACTGTGTCGGGGGTTGACACATCTTGGGAGATGTTGAACAGGCGGGCGAATACGCGGGTGACGTTTCCATCGACGACGGGTGCGCGCTCGTTGAAGGCGATGGAGGCGATTGCTCCGGCGGTGTAGCGGCCTATGCCGGGGAGGGTGCGCAGTGCGTCGGCGGAATCGGGCATGTCGCAGCCGGTGGCGGCCAACTGTTTGGCTGCTTTGTGGAGGTTGGCTGCGCGGCGGTAGTAGCCTAGGCCCTGCCAGTGACGCAGGAGTTCGTCGTCTGAGGCGGCTGCGAGGGCGCGGACGTTCGGGAATCGTTTCATGAAGCGTTCGTAGTATGGGATGACGGTTTGGACCTGCGTCTGTTGGAGCATGATCTCCGCCACCCATTGGGCGTAGGGGGCGGCGGATCGCCTGCGCCAGGGGAGGTCGCGGGCGTTGCGGTCGTACCAGCGGAGGAGTTTGCGGCGGATCGCTTGTCGCAGGGCCGGGGGCGGGTCTAGGTTGGACACTTCTGATTCATCCGTTTGGCGTTGTCTGGGCGACGGTCATCGTATCGCGGATGATGGGCTGAGCAAGCGGCGCGGTGTGCGGAACGCTCCTCTGCGGGTCGCCGCTAAACGTACAGCGATCTGGACGGGAGCATTAAACTGTACGACAATAATCGCCGCCAAGTGAAGTCATGGGACTGGGCTTTTCCGCTTCTGGATCGGAGAGAACAGAACATGAATCGACACGGCCTCGCGTTGTGTGTTTGTTGTGCTTTGACGGGCGCATCTGGATGCGTCGCGACGAAGCCTGCTCTGCTGCTGAACGCATATGAGCAAGTGGTATTGGGTGATGTTCTTCCGCCCGAGCTTGACTTGCCGGATGCGACAAAGTCCGGCCGAGATGGGGATATCTTCCATTTCAAACAGTATGTAACCGATGCGGGAGAGTGGATCGTCGTTCGCTGCGATGGTGAGGGGCGCGTGCTCGCAAAGCACTACGGCGCTGAGGGAGACGCGTTCAACCTCCCGACGCTATGGATGATGAGCTATCATCGCTCGCAATCGCACGTTCTTGTGGACAGTTCGTTTGACGACATGTCGCCCACAGAGGCCGTCGATTATTTGGGTGAGTCATGCCGGGCGCTGCGCTCGCAAGGGCTTGGCAATGTGACAGCGACGGCTCGCAACTCCCTGCGAGAATTGCTCACGATTCTGCGTGAACTAGACAATGTGACTGACGACGATTTGGTCGTAGCGCGAAAGAGTGTTCCGCGGACGGTTCCCGTCCTCGAACGTGCGACGTTGTGCGCTCGACGCGTCAGCCCGCGAGTGTTCCACCTGACGGCGGAGCACCGATGCGAAGTCTCGATGGTGGCTGCTACGGTGTCGGGATGGGCCTCATTCGCGACTGGAACGCACTGATCGTCCTACGGAGACGGAGGATGGGAACGGACGTTACGTAATCATGAACAGACGCTGGTTTCTTCATGCTTCATTTGCAAGGTTCCAACTGGCACGTAGCGTCTCCGGCCTGTCTCGGCGATCTGAACCGGAGCCAGCGCGAACAGCCTAGTGGAGAACTACGCCCGTAGCGGCGATACCCGAGGACACCACGCGGCGCGTTTTCGGGTTCGGAGCCTCGGGAATCGAGGAGTTCGGTAAGTCGGCACGGGGGGCGCCCGTTCGTCGCACCCTGTGAAGGTGCACAAGCTGGGATTGACCATGAGCGCACAATGTGTCGGGTACAGAGTCGTAGCCCTTTTGGCGCTCACGTGCGTTGTTCATGGATGCGCGTTCAATACTCCGGCGCCGTATCTAGTCGTGGACTCGTCGCCGTCGTACTCGCCAAGCGGGGACAGGATTGCGTTCCTGAGCAAACGGATAACCAAAGACAATCCCCTCGGCGCTACGCGTGTTTGGATCATGCGATCGGACGGTTCCGAGCAACGACCTCTGGGTGGATCCACGCGGGCGTACGGCCGTCCCAAGTGGTCGCCGGATGGCGAGGAACTGCTGCTCTGGAACCCCCGTCCGTTCGACATTTGGCGCCGCGACTACGTCGTGGTGGATCTCACGGGCACGGTACTTCGACGGCTCCGGAATCCGGGCAAGGGGTTAGGATGCATCGGATATCACCCAAAGCAACCTGCATTGCTGTGGTTAGGCCCGCGTGGTGAGTCTCTTTGGCTAACCGATTTGGAGGGAGGCGACGCAAGACGCATTGGGGAATTCGGGACGGGGTATTCGGCGTCGGCGGATTGGTCCAGGATCGTGTACTACAAGCGACACTATCATACTTTCGGACAGTATCTCGTCTGGGACGTGGAACAGGAGATGGTGCGAACGTTGGAGCCGGATCCCGTAGACGGGCGGCGTCGGTGGATCATCAGCCCGGATGGAAGTACGCTCGCCTTCGCCTCGGATTCGGGGGAATTGTCCCTCATGGATTTCGACGGGGAAAACGTGAGGCAACTGACACATTCTTGCGCTGGGTCCTTGCATAGCTTGGTGCAGTTCTCAGAAGACGGGCAGTTGTTGCTGTGCCGCCGGTCGTTTCCTGCGCAACGTTGGGGCTTCCGCCCCAGCTTCTGCCTCGTAAGAGCTGACGGCTCAGGATGCAGCGAAACGGCCACGACAGCTCGGATGCATTTGTGGACGGCTGTCTTGTCCCCGGACTCTCGCCATATCCTCTGCTGGTCGGGTCCGAGGATGAATCGCGGCCTGTATTTGCTAACCGTCGAGGGGAATCAATGGCGGCGACTTTCCCCGGACGCGTCACGGACTTGGCTTCGGCATTGACAGCGCAACGGTTTTCCGGCGCGGGGTTGAGTCGAAGGGGCGTTCGTAGCGTGGTCGGTTCGAGTCTTGGTGCCGCTGGGGTTTTGTGCGTTGAAGTTGAACACCGTGCGGGGGCTCAACCGGATTCGGCGTCGTGCCATGCTGGATGACGAGACGCAGGCAGCCAAGTCGACGATCGCATGGATCCCACGCGCAACGCATCGGCTGGCTTGGCCGAGAATCTCACTATTCTGACGATGCACGAATTGTGTGGGCCTGTATACTCGCCAACGAGCGCCGGTAGCTCAGTCGGATAGAGCATCGGATTTCTAATCCGAAAGTCGTGGGTTCGAGTCCCGCCCGGCGCGTTGTCGCAAACCTTGGAAATGCTCGGCACGGTATCGCAATTCCTCTTGTTTTCTAGGGCGCATTGGGTGTGCCGCAATGTGGCACCCATCGTACGTTCGCTGCAGCGGTTCGCACGTTTCGGCACGTTCTTGTCACCCAACTGCGGGGGTAACTGCGTAGGTTGGGAATCGTACGTTCCGGTTGCTCGCATGCGTTGCGGTTCCGGCGTGGTCGGCGACAGGTCCGGCAACGCCGACAGGGCGTCCGCTTGCTCGCCGATGACGGTGTGGCTGTAGCGGTCCATCGTAAGCGTGATCGTCGAGTGACGGGCCAGGGATTGCGCCAGCTTGGGGTGTACGCCGCCACGGGCAAGGTTCGTTATGAACGTGTGTCGCAGGGCGTGGAAGTCTACCACGCGCCCACCGTCGTCGATGGCAGCCAGGAAGTCCGATCCCCTCCGCTCTCGACGCTCTCGCCAATCCGCCGTCGCTCGAATCCACTGCGCCCGTGCCCGTCGCAGGTCTTGGCGGATCATATCTGCCGTCTTGGCGGGCATAGCAGCGAACACCGAGTGCGTCCGGTCCACCGAACCGGACAAGTCCCGCCAGCGGGCCAGGATTTGCGCCGTGTGGGCTTTCAGCGGCAACGTGTCATCCCGCCGATGCTTGCTGTACGCCGCCGAGACTGTGACCGTCGGTACGTCTGCATCCAGGTCGAACGATCCCCACGTCAGCGTACGCATTTCGTTGGCACGCAGCCCGGTTTCAACAGCCACGCGATACAACATCGCTCGATCCGGCCCGGCCATCCGCTGCCACGTCGGCGCGGTTTCCGTCCAGGCGATTAGCTGCACAAGTTCATCGGGTGAAAGCGGACGCCTATCGTGTCGCCGATCAGTGCGGACGTTTCCGGCTTGAAGATGGACAAGGGGGTTGTCCCGTGCCCGGCCATCGCGAACCATCCACCGGCAGAACGCATTGACGCTCTGCAAGTGGCGGTTGCTGGTCCTCACGCTTCGCGTCTCGCGAACATCGCGAAGGCACGCTTGCACAGCCGATGCCGACAGGTCCGGCCAATGTGTTGCCTTGCATCCGACCAACACCTTGAGCGTTTGCGATACCGATTCGCCAGCGTGCTTCGGTGTGTTTCCCCTCGATAGCAGCACGGCCGCCAATCCTCGACGTGCTCGGCAAGTGGACGGCGCGCAGCCGCCGTGTAGGCGTCGGTACGGGCATCGACAACCCCCGCGATCCGCAACGCCGCGTGCTCTACGTGCTTCGCTAGGATGCGCGCCGCCGCTACCCGGTCCGTCGTGCGTGTTGACTTTTCGCGCCGCTTGCCCGCGTGATCGTACCAACTCGCAATCCAGCACCCGCCATCGGTTCGGCGGAATAGACTGCCCGTCCCGTGCGACCGTTGCCGTTTTGTTTTGGCTTTCGCCATCGTATCACCGTCCTTTGCGTCGGAGTTCAAAGCCGAGTAGCTTCGCCAGCTTGTCCGCAGTCGGCAACGTCAGTGTGCAATCGTCGTCCTTTATGAAGCGGTATAGCGAACCGTAGGGCGTGCCCATCCCATCGGCCATCGCTTTGATACTCAGCCCGCTGCTGCGTGCCGCTTTTCGTAGTGTTCGTTCGATGTTCATACTTCTAAGATATCATCCAAATATCATATGGTCAAGCTCAGAAACGCTGCGTACGCCGCCCGGTTGGTGCGGTTGGTCAATCACCGCCATCATCATCCCCACGGTCGCCCCAGCACGCCGTATCGCTCGCCAGGGTGGCCACATGCCTCGCCGCCCGTCCGACATATCGTGGCCGGTCGCCCTCCGGTGTCGGCGGGTCAGGGAATGTGTTGACCGCATCGAGTAGCGCTTGCACGAGACGCTGCACTACCGCCTCGTCGAGCGGTGCCAGCAGGGTACATAGTTTCGCCGCCTCTTTCGCCGCGTGTTCTTGTGCTTGCCGCTGTTTCCACCGCCAACTGCCGCGTTTTCGTAGCTCGGCGGATGAAAGCGGTGACGGTCCTCTCAGTCCCATTTTGCTACCTCCTGCCTTCCCCCGGTAATCGCTGGAAACTCGCGAGAATGTGTGCGGGCCTAGACGCACGGTCTACGCCATTGCAACCCCAGAGATTTCTGCCCCCCTCCCCAGGGGGGTGCGAATCTCTGGCATCGTCACCCCGTGGACCGTCGCTTCCGTCGCGCGCTAGTTTTCGCAGTAAAGACCTTTTTGCCCCCGCCACACACCCGTGCGGGTGGTACTCCTTATCCAGCGCAACCCATCGCTTGTCCCGATTGGTCGGCTTCCGGCCTTGCGGGTGCATCGAGTCGCGAACCTCGATCAGTTCGCCCCAGGCAATCGCAGCACCGCATCGCTTGCAACAGGCGTTGCATACCAGTCGCTCGGGTTTCGTTTTCCGGGTGTCACCGGTGTCACCGACACCGAAACCCCCGGCCACGGGGTCGCCAGCTGGTGTATTGGTGACGGTGACAGGGGTGACACTCAGTAGCGCGAGTATCGCCGCCTTGTGATTCCGCAGCCGGTTGGCCAGTGTCGGGGGCATCTTATTCGCCGGTCGGAACCGAATTCGGTCCCCGTCCGCTCGCAGTTCAATCCCGCAGCGTGAGGCATCATGCAGAATATCAGCCACCGGGGTCATATCGCCCCCCATTCGTCGCCGTCATCCGGCATCGCTTCGGCATCATCGGTGCCGACACGCTCGCCCACGGGATCGATATCGTCTGCGTCTGCGTACACGTCACTGGTGTCACCGTCACCACAACCCCCGCTCACGGGGTCAATGGTAGGCGTTTCGGTGACGGTGACGGGGGTGACAAGCTCGAAACGCTCAGCCGGTCTCCCACCTTTGGGCGATGTTTTCGATACCCACCGCCCGGCCCCGCAATCAACCAACTCAGCTAGCGCCGCCCGTGCGTCGTCCCCCCGTCCCCGAAACTGGCGAAGCCCGTGCGTCAATTCGTTGACCGTCACCGATCCACCACGTCGCCCGATCCACTCAGCCAACGTGCGTTGCTCGTGGTCCTCATCGCTCTCGCCGAACATGGCGTACACGCGGATGGCTTCGCGTCCGAACCAATCGGCCAGGGCGCACCCCCGGCGGATGGCGTCGGCGTTCACCACAACCGCAACCGGATCGTCGGCTAGAGTGAAGATCAACCCGAACCGTGCGGCACCCCGCTCCAGCTTAGCCAGTACAGCCGCGTGGGCGTCCGTCCCTGCGTCCGCTTGGCGTCGGGCGTGCTGGTTGTACCACGCTTTCCACAACGGTCGGGCGTCGCTCGCCAGTGGTAACCGAACCGGCTCCGGGCCATGTTCGCCCTCGACGTGTTCCAGAGCGAGTAACGCACAGATTGTCTGTTGGTAGCCGCCGACAGCCTTGGCACTCGGCACGCGGTTCGTCCACCGCTTCACTTGCGGGGGTGGCATCGCGACCAGCATCCGCGCCGCGAAGCCGCTCTCGAAATACTCAGGCGTCAACACCGCCGACAACGTGCCCGGCTGGATCGTCCCACAAACGCTAGCGGCTGCGCGTCGCACGAAGATCATCCGGGTCGAAGGCTCGCCGCTCTTTCGGTCCACGATCAGCGTGCCTGCTTCCGACAACTCCAGCCACGCGGGAACGTCCGATCCGCCCTTCGACTTGTACTGATTCGGCGAACGCAACCACGCCGCCAACTCGTCACGACCAACGAGTATCCCGCGCGGATTCGCCAGCAGGATCGGCGCGATTGATTCGATCGTCGCATCCGCCAGGACGTGCCGCACGCAAGTCGGCGGCTCCGGTTTCTCCGGCGGGTCGCCTGCGTTTTTCGCCTTCCGCCACTCGGCATTGCTCTTTTCGTACCACGCCGTCGCCTGCTCATACTCCGCGCAGTCCACCGAGTACCGTTGCATCGCCTCACTCTGCGCGTCGATCAGTGGTTGTAACGCCGCTTTGTGTGCGGGCGATTTCATCGTGCCCGACCGTGCCACCACGCACGCCCACAGTATCGCGCACTCAATCCACGTTTCGACCAGTTCAACCGCCCGGACGGTGCCGATGGCCGATGCCACGACAGCCAGCGCCGGCAGTGCAACCATCGACGGGTCGCATCCCATCGCCCCCGCCGTCTCGACCACAAAACACCGCAGGGCGTCCGGCAGTAGGTCAACGGGGAACGCTGGCCACGGCATCGGCGGGTCGGGTGTGGCCGTCGGTGTCTGTCGTTGCGCCGCCTTCGGCGTAGTTGCGTCGACAAGCCGCATTCCGAATTCCCGGTCAGTCAACACGCGCGCCCGGGCGGATTCCAGCTTGTGCCGCAACTCGGCATCGCTCCACGGGGGGCGACACCTCGCGTTGTATTCAGTCGCTACGGCCGCCGCGTCCGCGTCAGACAACCCGAACCGGAACGCCTCGCACGCCGCGCGGAATGTCGCAGTGTGTCCATTCTCGCCGCTCACCGCATCGGGCAGCTTCGCGAGATACTTCCGACACCGCTCGGCGGCATCGGCGTGCGATGGCGAGGGGGGCGTGGTGCGGGGTGGGGTGGGTGCGGGGTCGATGGGCGCGGTGGGTTGAATCTCAGCAATCACCGCACGGGCCAGGGCGTCGACAGCTTTTTCCAACGTGTCGCGGTCCACCGTCGCGGGTTCGGAATCGGCCGCCCACTCGATAAGCTCGCCGTTCGGGTGCGTCGATGGCGGAAACACTGTTTGGCAGCCATCGCCGCGAAGTTCAACCACCATCGCCTTGTCGGGGGCGTGCCACTTCCGCGTTGACGTGCCGTCCGCCACGACGTACAGCCGATGGCTTCGCGGTTTCCCTTCGCGCCCGAACACCGCACCGGTCGGTGGCAAGAATTCATCGGCAAGTTCAACGGCTCGCGGGTGGTCTAGGTCGATATCAATTAGCCCACCGGAAGACGCCCCGAGAATCACACCGATGTTCATCGCCGCCCCATTGAAGTAGCGCGGGGCGTCGTGCGCGCCGATGCGAAGATCGGGCCAACCAGCGACCACCGGCGCCTTGCATTTGTGCGGAATCGGAATCGGGGACCAACGACGGGCGATGTACTGCAGCGCAGTGTCCGCAGGCGTCATCGGTCCGCCCTCGCTTTCTCGGCAAGCCAGTCGGTAAGTTCGCGGGCAGGATAAATGATGCACCGCGCCGACAATCGGACGACGGGAATCCCGGAAGTTCGGTCGGCGGTCACGGTCCACAGGCTCCGCTCGGAAATCCCCAACGCCCGCGCCGCGTCTTTCGGGCGTAGGCCGATTTGTGGCACGTCGACAACTTCCGGCGTTTTTTTCGGTTCACTCGCCACGTTGCACCGCCTTCCGCTCGGATACGTCCGCACCACGCGGGTTGGCGATGCGCTCTAGCCCAAGTTGAACAGTTACGGAGTTTGAACGGCCCGGAGGATAGCGCCATGGCCGTTTTGGGGTAGAAGTCGTGACTACATTTGGGTGACCTTGTCGATTCGACGCAAACGCTGGGGTAGCGTGAGGCCGAGGCG
>JAJDDU010000167.1 GCA_029260155.1 Phycisphaerae bacterium
CATCGTGATGCGGTCGCTGTTGGTGCTCGTTGTGGCGGTCGTTTTGGCTGAAGTGCAACGGATTCGCCGCAATGAGAATCTGACGGTGATGTTCCTCATGGATCGGTCGCTGAGCGTTCGCGAGCACGCCGAGGCTCAAGAGAAGTACATGGCTGATGTGTGCGCAGAGTTGCCCGCGAAGGACGAGGTGGGTGTGATCGATTTTGCGCGGTCGGCGTATCTCGAGCAGTTGCCGATGAAGGGATACTACCTGGATCAGGGGCGCTTGCCGGAGATGCCGAACGCGGAACGGACGGATGTTGCGGCGGCGGTTCGGCTTGCGATGGCGATGTTTCCGCACGACGCAGCGAAGCGCATCGTGCTCATGTCGGACGGCAATGACAACATGGGTGACGTGCTGACCGAAGCGCGTCGTGCTCGCGCGGACGGGGTGGTTATTGATGTGGTGCCGTTGTGGTACAGGGTGCGGAATGAGGTCTACTTCGAGAAGATGATCGCCCCGGCCAGTGCGGAGGTCGGCGAGGTCGTTTCCGTGCGGATGAACATCAAATCGAATACGGCGGCATCGGGAAGGATCGATGTCTATCACAATGACAGAAAGGTCGAATTGCCGCCCGAGGTTGCAAAGCAGCGGTTGCACGCGGGGAACAACTCGCTGGTGCTGCGGCTGCCGGTGACGGAGGACGGGTTGCAGCGTTTCGAAGCGCGGTTCGTCACGGACGATCCGGAGAAGGACCTGATTGTCGGCAACAATAGTGCGAGCGCGTTCACGTTTGTCTCGGGTAAGGGCAAGGTGGCGGTCATGACCATGAACCCGGAGCATGACGCGCTATTTGTCGAAGCATTGCGTGGCGAGAACATCAAGGTCAGCGTAATCGACGTGTCGCGCGATATTCCCGATCTGGCGAGTTTGCTCGATTACGCGTCGATCGTCCTTTCCAATGTGCCGGCGCACATGTTCACCGACGATCAGCTGCGGGGCCTTGCGTCGTACGTGGAGGATATGGGCGGTGGGCTGATCATGACCGGAGGCGAGGACAGCTTCGGGGCGGGCGGATGGATCGGCACGCCGGTCGCGAAGATCCTGCCGGTCGAGTTGGAACTGAAGCACAAGAAGATCATTCCGCGCGGGGCGCTGGCGGTCATCATGCACAGTTGCGAGCTGCCGCGCGGGAACGTTTGGGGCAAACTCATCTCGAAGAAGTCGGTGGATACGATCAGTTCGCGCGACTATTTCGGCGTGCTGGCGTATGCAGCCGGTGGTGAGTCTTGGGAAGTGCCGTTGCAGATCGCGTCGAACAAGGCTGCGTTGAAGAAATCCATCGACCGCATGCAAATCGGCGACATGCCTGACTTCGATACGACGATGCGTATGGCTTTTACCGCGCTCAATCAAACGGACGCCGCGCAGAAGCACGTCATCATCATCAGCGACGGTGACGCTACCGCGCCGCAGGCTGCCCTGCTTGATGACTACGCGGCGGCCAAGATCACGTGCAGCACGATTGCCATCGGTTTTGGCCAGCATGCGACGGGGACTGTCTTGACCAACATTGCGAAGAAAACCGGCGGGCGATTTTACCCGGTGCGCAACCCGCGGACCCTGCCGCAGATTTTCGTTAAGGAATCGAAGATCGTTCGCAGGCCGTTGTTGGTGGACAAGCCTTTCATGCCACAGGTGGCGTATTCGCAGAGCGAGTTGCTTACTGGGATGGAGTACGGCGCGGGGATTCCGATGCTGGGCGGTCTTGTCTTGACGACGCCGAGGCCTGGGCTTGCGTTCACGCCGTTGGTTCGCATGGCGGACAAGGGCGAGCGTGACCCTGTGCTCGCCCACTGGCAGCGGGGGCTTGGTCGGGTGGTGGCGTTCACGAGCGGGCATTGGCCTGTGTGGGGGGCGGAGTGGACGCAATGGGAGCGGTTTGCGAAGTTTTGGTCGCAGACGGTGCGCTGGACGATGCGTCAGGATGCACCGGCCAACTTCGACGTGTATACGACTGTCGAGGGCAATCGCGGTCGCGTCGTCGTTGAAGCCCTTGATAAGAACGCGGACTACCTTAACTTTCTGAATCTTCGCAGCAAGGTGATTCACCCGACCAAGGGAGCCGTTGCGGTCGAGTTCATGCAGACGGGGCCTGGACACTACGAGGGCGTGTTCGATATCGATCAGACGGGGCAGTACATCGCGAATCTGGCGATTTACGGTGGGGACGATGAGTATCAGGGCTCTATTCACACGGGCGTGTCGGTGCCGTTTTCTCCTGAGCTGCGTGAGCTGGCGACGAATGAGGCGCTCTTGCGCCAGGTGGCTGATATTTCGGGCGGGCGGTGGTTGGAGATGGAGGCGGAGACCGACAAAGTCTTCGATCACAATTTGCCGCCGACTGTTTCGGAGCAGCCCGCTTGGGAATGGGCGCTTGCGTGGTTGCTGTTGCCCTTGTTTCTACTTGACGTGGCTTCGCGGCGGTTGGCGAGTTGGTTGGCGCTCTCGATCATTGTGGAGCTGTTGATCGTCACTGTGTTGCTGTTCGGCGTGGGCGTTGTGTACACGACGTGGTGGGGGATACTGGGCGTTTTGTTGTTGGGCGAGTTGGTCGGTTGGACGATTCGCTTTCGTTCGATCGGCCCGTTGTTTGACTGGCTGACGCACTCGGCCACGGTACTGGTGGGCGCGGGAGCGCGCAGCACCGCGTCGCTGGAGCAACTCAAGGGCGTACGCGATCGAGTGGTCAAGCAATCAGAGTCGCAATCGCCAACACCGGGTCGGCCGGACGAGCGTGTCACAGCACCGCCCGCGGACTCAAGAAAGAAGTTCGACGCCGGCGACCGCGTGGACACGGGACCGCCGAAGGACATCCAACAGGCCCTGGGCGGAGCGGAGTCTGTGTCTCCGGGATCATCGACGGGAACGGAGCGAGGAAAAACGGAGGCGGGCGAATCGCAGGAAGACATGACCTCGCGTCTTCTCAAGGCCAAGCGTCGTGCGAAGCGCGAGATAGACGACGGGCAGGAGGACAAGAAGACGTGACCAATCGAGCAAGCGAGTTAGGAGCACAGAATGGCTGAACAGATCGATCCGAACGTCGAGGCTGCGACGAAGGAGTTTCGCGCTAAGTTCCAACGGGTTCGCGATGAGGTCGGCAAGGCCATCGTGGGTCACGACGACATCGTCGACGGTGTGTTGACGGCGATGTTTGTCGGTGGGCATGTGCTGCTTGAAGGCGTTCCGGGACTTGGCAAGACGTATCTGATCCGGTCGTTGGCGTCGGCGCTTAGTCTGAATTTTTCGCGTATTCAGTTTACGCCCGACCTGATGCCGGCGGACATCATCGGCACGAACATTATCAACGAGGACGCAGCCAGCGGGACACGCTCTTTCGAGTTTCAACGCGGGCCGTTGTTCGCGCAGATGATCCTGGCGGACGAGATTAATCGGGCTACGCCCAAGACACAGTCGGCCATGCTCGAAGCCATGCAGGAGCATACGGTGACAGTGGCTGGCACTCAGTACAAGCTGGAGGAGCCGTTCTTCGTGATGGCTACGCAGAATCCCATCGAGCAGGAGGGGACGTACCCGCTTCCGGAAGCGCAGCTTGATCGGTTTCTGTTCAAGCTGGTTGTTGCGTATTCCTCCAAGGACGAGATGAAGACGATTCTTGATCGCACGACGACGGGTTACAAGCCCGACATTAAGCCGGTGATGAGTGGGCCTGAGATTCTTGGGGCTCAGCAGCTTGTGCGTCGGATTGTGATGGCTCCGCACGTGCAGGACTATGCGATTCGACTGGCGATGGCGACGCATCCGAATGGCCCGTACGCTGTGGCCGTGACCAACAAATACGTTCGCTGGGGGGCTAGCCCGCGGGCTGCGCAGGCGCTGACGCTCGGTGCCAAGCTGCAGGCCATGCTCGACGGGCGATTCAATACGGCGTTCAGCGATGTGCAGAAGGTGTACTTGCCTGCCTTGCGTCACCGGGTCTTGCTGAATTTCGAAGGTGAGGCCGAGGGTATCAGTACGGACGATGCGCTGCGTGAGATCATCGAGAAGACGCCGACGATGGCGGTAGCGGCTGCGTAGTGCTTTGGTGCGTGTCTATCGGCGTTCGTTTGGTTCCATCGCTGGAGTTGTGTATTGCCGGCCACTGAGACATCGAATCAACTCCTCGCTCCGGAGTTCATGAGCAAGCTGGATCAGCTTGAGCTGGTCAGCCGGAAGATTTTTGCGGGGAAGCTGCGCGGGGAGCGGCGGAGCAAGCGGCGTGGGGAATCAGTGGAGTTCGCGGATTATCGCAACTACACGCCAGGCGACGATCTGCGGTTTCTCGATTGGAACATTCTCGCGCGACTGGACAAGCTGTTTCTCAAACTGTTTCTGCAGGAGGAAGACCTACACGTCAGCATCATTCTCGACGCCTCCAAGAGCATGGACTTTGGGAATCCGGCCAAGAGTTTGTACACCCGTCGGGTAGCGGCCGCGATCGGGTACATCGGTTTGAGCAACCATGACCGCGTCAGCCTCTACCCCTACGCAGAGGGTCTGGTCGGGGAGATGGCCGGCATACGCGGCCGCAGTGCCACCCGACGCATGCTCGACTTCCTGTCTCGCGTCGAATTCGAATCCGGGAGCAATCTGTCACTGGCGTGCAAGCAATATGCAATTCGGCATCCGCAGCGGGGCATTGTGTTGGTCATCGGCGACTTCTTTGACAAGGGTGGATACGAGACGGGTCTGAAGTACTTGCTTGGGCGCGATCTGGACATCTACGTCATACAGGTACTCTCGCCCCAGGAATTGGACCCGCCGGTCACGGGAGACTTGCAGTTGCAGGATGTCGAAGACGACGACATTGCGGAAGTCACGGTCAGCAGAGCGCTGCTCAACCGCTACAAGCACAATCTTCAAGCGTACTGCGGGGGACTCAAAGAATACTGTGCGAAGCGCGGTGTTTCGTATCTCTTCACGAGCACGGAAGTTGCGTTCGATCAAATGGTGTTGAACTACCTCCGTCATCGCGGACTGGTGCGCTGATATGCAATTCCTGACCCCTGCAACACTCGCCATCGCCGCTGGTTTGACCATCCCGCCGCTGGTTGCGCTGTATTTTCTGAAGCTCAAGCGCCAGGTACATCCCGTTTCGTCGACGCTGCTATGGAAAAAGGCCATCGAGGACCTTCACGTCAACGCGCCGTTTCAGAAACTGCGTAGCAGTCTGCTGTTGCTGTTGCAACTGTTGATTCTCGTTTTGGGGGCGCTTGCTCTGGGTCAGCCGATGGTGGCCCGGCGGGCAGCGCGCGAGACAACGCTGATCCTGATGATCGACCAGTCGGCGTCGATGGCGGTGGTGGAGGATGGCAATCAGAGCCGTCTCGATATCGCGAAGACCGAGGCCAAGCGTGTGATCGACGGTATGGATGAGGATTCTCGAGCGATGGTCATCGCGTTTTGCGATCGGGCTACGGTGGTGTCATCGTTTGACACTGATCGGGAGGCACTTAAGCGCAAGATCGACACGATTGAACAGACCGACAGCACGTCGACACTGAGCGAGGCGGTCACGCTGGCTGAAGCGTACTCGCAAAATCTCATTTTGGGTGGGGCGTCCACTGGTAGTGACGTCGCGCCGTCGTCGGCTGCTCCGGCGGCGAGCGTGATCGTGTTGACGGACGGGAGGATCGAAGACGCCGAAGAGGTTTCGCCGCAGCGGATCGATCTGTCGAACATGGAAGTCGTACGCATCGGGGGGCGCAGTGATAATGTGGGTATCGTGACCATGGACGCCCGCCGCACTTATGAAGCTCCGGAAGTGCTGCAAGTCTTCGCCACGGTGCGTAACTTCGGGGAAGCGTCGGTGTCTGTCGACGCATCGTTGTACATCAACGACGAGCACGTCGACGTGCAAGGGACTGAGCTTGCGGCTGGGATGACGGCGTCTGATTCCGAGGAGGCTGGGGAGACTGACTCACAGGCGAGGCCCGCACCACCGGGAAGTGTTGCATCGATCGCGTTTGACGCGATCGAGTACGAGGAGGGCGGTGTTGTCGAGATTCGCCTTTCTGCGCAGGACGCGCTTGAGGCCGACAACCGGGCATGGACGGTGATTCAGCCGCCGCGTCGCGTGGACGTCTTGTTCGTCAGCGAGCGCAACGCGCACCTGCGGGACACGTTGGGGCTGCTGAACGTTCGCTTGGAGACCATGACACCCGAGCAATACGAGAGCGCCTCGGACGACGACCTCATGCTACGCAATCGAGGCCGATACGACGTGGTGGTGTTTGATCGGTATTCCACCGCGCGACTGCCGACGGGGAACTACTTCTTTTGGGGTTGCGCGCCGAAGATTGAAGGCGTTGAGCAGTTGGGCTGGGTTGATGACGAGATCATCATCGACTGGGACGAGACGCATCCGGTGTTGCGGCATGCCCGGATCGGATCTGCGGTCGTGGACGGGTGGGAGCGTATCCGCATGCCGTCGAGCGCGACGATTTTGGCGGAGGGGGAAACGGAGCATTCCAATGTTCTGTCGTACTTCGCGCGCGGTTCGAGTCGGTATCTGATTTGTGCGTTCTCGCTGGTGCGTTTTGATGAGGATGCGGGCGAGCTGGTAACGGTTAGCGATTGGTTCTTGCGTGACGACTTCGGCATTTTTGTGTTCGACGCGGTCGAGTACTTGGCCTCGACGGCGCACACCGGGGGCTTGATGAGCTTGCGTCCGGGCGAGCCGACGACGGTGGGCATTCCGGGGAAGACGCGAGAGGTCACGGTGGAGCGGCCGGACGGCGGAGCGGATAGCATTCCCGCTGCGGGCGGGGTGTCCGTGACCTACGCTCGCACGCGGCGCGTTGGCACTTACGAATTCAGACCCGCCATTGCTGGGCAAGCGACGATGGCGGTCAACCTGTTCAGCGCTGGGGAGAGTTTCATCGCCCCGCAGGACACGCTGGTCATCGGCGCATCACCTGTGGCTGTTACCGAAGGTCACGACTTGGTCAACCAGCCGTTGTGGAAGTGGGCTGTCTTGGGGTTGCTGTTCGTTCTTGTGCTGGAGTGGATCGTGTACAACAAGCGCGTCTTCGTGTGACGGGCGGCGTTACAGGTACTTGCGACACCAATGCTCGAATATCAGCAGGGTCCATATTTTTTGACTTAGGTCGCGGCGACCGTGTTGATGATCGTCCAGCAGGCGGGCCACGGTCTCCCTGCGCAACCAGCGAAGCGAAAGCGAATCGGGCGACAGTAGCAGATCGCGGACGTGGGCTGTTTGTCGCCCGCGAAACCAGTGCTTAATGGGTAGGGCAAAACCCATCTTGCGGCGGTGCAACACTTCCTCGGGAAGGTACGGAGCCAGCATCTTCTTGAGAACGTACTTGCCCACGCCGCCGCGCAGCTTCCAATCGGCGGGCAGCTTGTTGACGAATTCGACCACGCGATGATCCAGGAACGGGGAGCGTACTTCGAGGCTGTTCTGCATCGAACAGCGGTCGACTTTGACCAATATGTCGTCCGGAAGGTAGTTCTCTTGATCGGCGTGCTGCAGTGCGGTGGTCAGAGCACGGTCGTCAGCATGCGAGAAGTAGGATTCGAACAAGGCGCTCGATCGGACGACGTTGGCCACGAGTCCGGGGTGGAATAGCGCGCGGCGCTCGATTGCGTCGAAGACGCCGAGTTGAAACGCGTAGCGATCTGCACCGTGTGTGGCGACTTGCTCCAACGTGGCGCGACCACGAAGCCGACGCGGGTAGACCTGGGTCATGACACCGCACAGTTGCCGCACGCCCAACGCTGTTATGCCATCCCAGCGTGCTTGGTCCTGCGCATGACGATAGCGCGAGTAACCCGCGAAGACTTCGTCGGCTCCGTCGCCGGAAAGGCAGACGGTCACGTGGCGGCGGGCTTCGCGGCAGACGTAGTAAGTAGGCAGAGCGGAAGGGTCCGCGAACGGTTCATCAAGGTGGTACACCAGTTCGGGCAACACATCCAAGTCCTGATCGCGTACGATGATCTCCTCGTGCTCCGTATCGAACCGCTCGGCGACCATCCTCGCGTACTTCAGTTCATCGAAGTCTTGTTCGTCAAAGCCGATGGCAAACGTCTTCAATTGCGAGGCGGATTCTTGGCTGGCGAGCGCGACGATGGCGCTGGAATCCACGCCGCCGCTCAAGAAGATTCCCAAGGGCACGTCCGAGCGCAAGCGGATGCGGACCGACTCGCGCATACGCTCTTCGAGTTCTTCGATCCAAGCCCGTTCGTCTTGCGGCGGTGTTTCACTGAAGCGAGGTTTCCAATAGGAGGCTGTCTCGATTCGCCCGTCCCGCCACTTGAGCGTGTGGCCGGGCGGGAGCTTGTTGACACCTGCGATGATGCACCGATCGCGCGGGACGTATCCATGGGCGAGATACTCGTCGAGGGCGGCCAGGTTGATCTCACGTCCGACCTCCGGGTGACGCAGGATCGCCTTCATTTCGCTTGCGAAGATCAGGCGGCCGGCGGCGAGATGGTAGTAGAGCGGTTTCTTTCCAAGGCGGTCGCGGGCAACACACAAGCTTCGCTCGCGTTCGTCCCAGATCGCGAGTGAGAACATCCCATTGAACTTCTCCACGCACATAGGACCCCATTGCCTGTAGGCGTGCAAGATGACTTCGGTATCGCTGCGCGTGACGAAACTAGCCCCGCGCGACTCCAGGTCGCGCATCAGCTCGATGTAGTTGTAGATTTCGCCATTGAACACGACGACCAGCCCGCCGTCGTCGAGGGTCATTGGCTGCGCGCCGCCGTGCAGGTCGATTATGCTCAGTCGACGGTGCCCAAGCCCGACGCAGCCACGGATGTGTGTCCCGCGGTCGTCGGGCCCCCTGTGACGCATGGAATCGGTCATCGCGCTCAGGACGGTGGGGTCCGGTTGTGCGTCCGGTTTGCTCTCACAGATACCGCAGATGCCACACATCGAATTTGCGCTCGCCGGTTGGGTCATCCCCTACGCCGGTGGCGATCTTCTCTCTCGTTGCCATGCGACGGCGAGAGGCAAGCCCCGGGTCAGCGGTGTTTTTGGCTCGTAGCTTAGAAGCTCGCGTGCCTTTGTCAGGTCTGCGACGTAGCGCGTCACTTCTCCGGCACGGGTCGGTTCGTAGGTGACATCCGGCTCGATGTTCAGTGCGAGTCCGATCAGGTTGACGACGTCGACCAGCGTCGCGCCCTGGCCGCTGGCGAGATTGATTGTCTCGTCACGAATGTTCCCAGCCACCAGTGCGTCGATCCCCGCAACTACGCCCGCGACGCAGTCGTCGACGTACGTGAAGTCGAGGATTTTCTCCTTGCCGAAGACGACAATCGGCTCCCGCCGCGCGACGCGATCGACGAACAGCGGAATGACGCGCTCCATGCGCTCCAAGTCGTTATCGTACCTTCCGTAGACGTTGCTGAATCGAAACACCAAGTGGGGCAGATCGTAGCAGCGGGAATAGGAATATACGAAGGCCTCGCCAGCGATTTTGCTGGCTGAATACGGGCTCTCAGCGACGACAAAATCTGCGGCCTGTTCGTCGGTGACATGGCGATGAATGTCGCCATAGACCTCACGCGAGCTGGCAAACGCGATGGGAATCCCCTCCCGCCTGGCGTATTCGAGGGTCAGAAACAGCGTCTTGACGTTGTCCATGGCCCGCTCGGGATGGGTCACCAACTCGAACACCTTCGCGTTGGCTGCGAGATGCAGCACGACGTCGGGCTTGGTGCCGGTCTTGAGATCGTCCGGCGAAGCAGTCGCCAGATCGAGTATTCGCGTCTCGATCGAATCGGTCCAGGCGTTCTGGCGTTTGTCGAATCCGACGACCTCATCGCCGCGACTCAGCAGTGTCAGCCCGACGTTGGTCCCGATCAGCCCGCTCGATCCGGTAATCAGCACACGCATGGCCCGGCGCTCCCGTACAGAAAGTCGAAAGTCGAAAGCGCCATCGCCTCGACGCTCCACACTCGATCAACCGTACCGCCGTGACCACCAGATGCCAATAGTGATCAGCGAGATACCGAGCGAGCATCCGATGATTTGTTGCCGTCCGAACCCGGCGTTGCTTCCGAACGCAAGCCAGTCCGCCAGCAGCGAGAGTATCGCCGCCGCCGCCGCCGCGACGAACAGCGTCCGCGCGCGCACGACGGCGCCGAACATCAGCAGGACGGCGCCGATGAACACGCCCTGGCGCTGTTGCGATCCGAACCCCTCGCCGCTTCCGAACCTGAGCCAGTCTGCCAATACCGAAATCAGCGTGATCATCGCGCCGACGACGATGATCAAGGCGGCGTTTCCGCGGCAGCGGCGGCGTGAATCGCGGTTGTGTTCTGTGGTGTCGACGCACGCGGCGCACATGTGCTGGATCGTGGCGACACCGTCTTTCATGTCTGAAATGTGGATGGTGGCAGGCGCGCCGCACGCCTCGCACGTTGCGTTGATCCCGGAACCATGTGTTGAATCTGTCATGGTTGGATTGGTTGCATCTTAGCGCGGCGACGCGGATGCGTTCGATGGCTCCTCGATTACGAGCTTCGACATGATCCACAATTCCAGGATCAACATCAAGACGGCCAACGGCATCATCGTGAATCCGGCGAAATCGTGAAAGAACCGGTTGGCCAGTTCGCTGCTGCCGACCAGGAATAGCAACGCTGTGACCACCAGCCTCGCGGTGTTGCAGATGATTGCCACGGGAACGCTGGAGAGGACCAGTGCGACTTTCTGCCACGGCGGACGGCGCACAACGTAGGCCAGAGTGAACGCGACCACGACGAAGGCAGTCAGCATGCGAAGTCCGCTGCAAGCCTCTGCCACCGCAAGGGGCACGTCGTCGTTGAGCACGATGACGTTCCCTTCGTTGGTCAGACTGATGCCCAAGAGCTCCAGAAAGAAGACAGCGCCGGCGGTGGCGTTTTCCTGCAGCGGCCCGGAGATCATATTGTGGATTCGACCCGGAAGCGGGACCATCAGGAATAGGAACAAGAGAAGCCAGCGGACCTTCCAGAACACCTCCCAGCCGGTGACCAAAAGGACAACGCCGATGATGGTGAGTACGAGCGCATATCGCTCGGCGGATTCGAAGAGCCGGACAAGCCCGAACAAGCGAGCAGCCTGTGCCAAAGCGATGACACCGATTCCCCACCAACAGGCCCGACAGCGGACGCCGCTCAACCGTTTTCGATCGTTCCAGAGAAGGTACAAGACCGCAAAGGGCACCAGCTGGCCGACCGAGTAGTTCTGGTCCGTCTGCCATTCCTTCCTGAGGCTGGCGAGCACCGGCCAGTACACCCACAGAATCGCCCCGCCCAGCAGCAACACGATGGGCAGCCAGGATCGACCCGCAGATTCCGCGGTCTGGTGACTGGTGGCTGTTCGCGTGCGAGACAAGCGATTACTCCAAACGCCTGCGACGGTTCGTCGGACCAGATTACTCTACATCGGCGGTCCGGCGACGGGACAACCGCCTATCCGCCTTCAGCCCCTTCCGCGGACAACGCGGCATCGACGGCTGAGACGAGCAGCGTTCGAATCTGCCGGGCCGAATCCGCGGCGAACGCACGCACCGCCTGTTCAGCCTGTATCGGCGAAGTGCCGACCTGATCTACGATTTGAACTTGCGCAGCATACGTCGAATCTCCACCGCCGCGCCACGCCCGCGACCGTAGCAGTGAGACATCCCCGCAAAACTGTCCATCGACGATGTAGTAGTTGAGGACGGTCACCCGTTGACCCGCCAGCCCGCCGCGGTGGAAATCGTGAATCTGGCAGGCGAAACCAGGTTCCTCGGAAATCTCAAAATCCTCGACGAGTCTCGTCTGATCCAGGGTCCAGCCTGCACCAGGGTAGCACACTTCCGGACGGTGTGGAGCCAGGTCGCGCAGATTCACGCCATAACCGATAAAAAGCGCAACAGCTTCGCCCGGACCCCTGCGGTAGATCCTGTTGACATGATCGTCAGTATCAGTCGCACGCAACACGCGTTCGTCCATCACAACTTCCGAGCCAAACCACCCGTTGATCTCCAAGGGAAGTGTTGCCAGAGTGCCCACGGGAACATGTATACTCTCACTTGATCTGACGTACTCGCTTGCCAGCAGGCGGAAACCGACCCCGGAGGCGACCAGCATGGCGAACGCCGCCGCGGTAGCGGGCCAGAGGCTTGCTTTGCGTTCTGCTGCGTGCATTGTGGCAATCTCCTTGCTTCGGCATTATCGCGAATCGTACAAACATAGCAAAGCGCCGTGTCTCCGCAGGCCGTGGACAGAGTCCCCGCAATTAGCCGATACACCTAGGCTGCGCGTTCCGCCACGCGGGCGAGAACCGCCACCTGCGATCGGCTCAAATGCGGAGTGTGCCTTGCTGGTGCACACGCTGCAGACTGAGGTTGAGGATTGACGCCCGAGTGTATCTTCGGCTAACCTTGTGGCTCGTGCCAGGGTGGGGGTCGGCACCACGCGATGCGAGAGCGCATTTCTTGCCTGGAAGGGGAAGTCCATGGATTGGAGAATCGCTGTGATCAACAGCGCCACGTTGAGACGTCTCGTCGTGTTCGGCTTGGTCCTATCATTCGCCGGCGTGGGTGGTTGTCCGGCGCCCAATTCGGCCGAACCACCGCCCGATGACGATGTGGACAGCGTCGGCGATGTGACTAGCGTCGGGGATGCGGACGGCGACGGCGTTGCGGATGCCGATGACAACTGCCGCGGATTTGACGATACACGGGATGATGACGGCAACGGCGTTCCGAATGGCTGTGATTCTGAGACGTCGTTCCTGCGGACGGACCTTGAGTCATTTGCGTGGTATGTCCTATCCGGAGAGCCTGCCGATCTGTCCGATTTGCGTGTCGGCGACGAGATCGAGCTGACGGTTCCCGTTGACGGCGCGCTGCCCCGGACGCTTCAGCAGCAAGCGGAAGAGGAGGCGTGTACCTGTTCTTGGTCGGTGCAGCCGAGATCGGCCGGTGGGTTTGATTCCACGACCGACTGCACGACGATCTACACGGTCGACGAACTCGGCGACGCCGTGATTGCGGTGGTCCAAACTTGCGGGGGGGTCGCGCGCGAGTTCTTCAACGGACTTCACGCCGAGGTGACAGGCGACATTGAGGTTGCGGCCGTGGATCCGAGAGCGGTCATCACGCGGCCCGTCGGTGCCGATTGCCCGGACGACACTATATGCGTGTTCGAAGGTGCGGAGGTCGTCCTGGATGGGACCGACAGCACTGGGCTTACGCTGACGTTTAAGTGGGAGCAGATTTCGGGGCTTCGTGTTCCTCTTGTGGACCCGCAATCGCCGGACGAAGGCTGCTGCAATCCCACGGCCGTCGCCGACAACGAGATCCCCTGCACGGAGCCCGAGATTTGCCGTCTCGAAGCAGTCCAGTTCGTTGCTCCTAATGCCGACGCTGAGGCGCCGGAATTGCTGCTGTTCCGACTGACCGTTTCGGACGAGCAAACGCCCGGAATCTCGCTGAGCCACTCGGCGGTCGTGACCGTGCAGGTGGAGTCTTGTCCTGAGGCCAGCGCAGTCGCGGATTCGGAAGTTGCATCTGCGGGCACTATGGTCACCCTGATGGGATCGCACAATTCAGGCGCCACGAACGCTGACTTCCGCTGGCGTCAGACCGGAGGACCGAATGTCACTCTTGTCGATCCCGACGGGGTGATTGCGGGTTGCTGCAATCCGATTGATGATCCTGACAGTTTGTCGTCCTGCTCGAATGACGAGATATGCGGCCTTCCACGGGTTGGGGTCGTTGCGCCGAGCCTCAATAGCACACAGTCTCTCGATTTTGAACTCGAAGTGTCAATCGACGGATGCCAGGATTTCGACCTTGCGAGCTTTACTGTCACTGGTCAAGGCGGCGGCGGAGGAGGAGGAGGCAACGATCCTTGCACAGGCGTCGTGTGCAATGACAACAATCCCTGTACTACCGACGCGTGTTCCGGCGGCACTTGCGGTTTTCAGCCCGTCAACTGTAACGATGGCAACGATTGCACTAGCGATTCGTGCGACCCCGCATCGGGCTGCATAAACACTCCTTTGGTCGCCGCGTCTTGCGACGATGGCCTGTTTTGCAATGGTACAGAGAGTTGCAACATCAGCGGCAATTGCGTGTCATCGGGCGACCCCTGTGCCCCTTTGGATTGCTTCGAGGACACGGACGCCTGTGATACTTGCGCGACCGTTGACGACTGTCCGCTCACCAATCCCACCAATCCCTGTACAGGCAATCGGGATGACTGCGTGGCGGGCGAGTGCATTTATGTGAACCTGGCGCTTGGGACTAGCTGCGACGATGGAAACCTATGCACCGAGAACACTGAATGTAACGGTGCCGGTGTCTGCGCGAATGGAACATCGGTCATCTGCAGTGACTCGAATGCCTGCAATGGCGTGGAGACGTGTGATCCTGGATCGGGCTGTCTACCCGGCACTCCACCGAGCTGCGACGACTCCATCGCTTGCACCGCGGATTCCTGCGATGGAGCTACCGGATGCGTCAATGCACCCGACAGCGGCCTTTGCGACAACGGACTCTTCTGCGACGGCGTTGAATTCTGCGACGCCGGGAGCGGGTGTCAGGACGGCCCGGATCCGTGCGTAGGGTCCACACCGGTCTGCGATGAGCCGAGCGACGCGTGCTTCGAGTGCGTAGACAGCGGTGACTGTGGCCCTGGAGAATTCTGTGATCTGAGCACGAACACGTGCCAACCCGGAACTCCGATAGCCGGTTTCATCAGGCGCGGCGACGATGATCCGGGGGTAATGGTCGGAACGCCGGCGACCGGCCGATCGATCACCGTCTCGGTGCTCGACGCCGGTGGCGCTCCTCTTGTTCCCCCGGTGTCCGATACGACGAGCGACGGCACTTTCACGTTCGCGATTCCGCCGGGTGAGTTCAGCGGAGGGTTCTTCGACGGCAAGATCACCGCGACCGGGACGGATGTGAGCATTGAGGCGGACATCGACATCGTCAACCTCCCACAGGCCGGCGGCCTTTCGGACCAAATGGTGATTGCTTTCTACGACTTCTACGTCGAGCCCCCACCCAGTGGCGATGACGGCAATGACGGCACACAAACACCTGGTGCAGGGGGAGTGGGGCCGTTCGCAACAATCGACCGGGGGGTTGCCGTGACGCTACCCGGCGACACGGTCCGCGTCCAGCCCGGCGTATACAAAGAGAGTGTCCGGTTCACCAAGACGGCTGAGTCGAGCCGCCCCATCACCATTCGCGGTGAGAGCGGCGCCGCTGATGAGAGTGTCATCGTAACGGCCGAGCGAGAGCCTGGTAACTTCTTGGCCAACTCCCGGTCATGCTTTGAAATGACCGACTGCACGCATATTGTGCTCAAGGGACTTGTCTGTGAGAAATCCAAGCAGTACCAGATTCGCATAATCAATGGTGCGAACATCACCATCGAGGATGTCGATGTGAGAGGCGGCGCGGCCGTT
>JAJDDU010000168.1 GCA_029260155.1 Phycisphaerae bacterium
GGGTTGTTCTGCAATGGCGCCGAAACCTGCGATGCGGTGGCCGATTGTCAGGCAGGAACGACTCCCTGCGACGACGGCGTGGGCTGCACGGACGACACGTGTGACGAAGTGGCGGACACCTGCGCCAACGTCGGCAATGACGCCAATTGCGATGACGGCCTGTTCTGCACCGGAACAGAGACCTGTGACGTCGCTCTGGATTGTCAGGCAGGCAGTGATCCTTGTCCGGGCTCGTTCTGCAACGAGGCAACCGATGCGTGCGAGACGGTCCAGTGCCTCGTCGATGGAGACTGTGATGACGGCAGCGCCTGCACCACGGATACGTGCGTCGGCGGTGCCTGCTTCAACGACTGCCCGGGTGGAGTCTCGACCTTCCCGTATTCCGAGGACTTCGAGGCCGGACAGGGCGCCTGGACCAACGCCGGCGGCGACGTGTTCGACTGGACGCGTAATTCCGGCGGCACGCCGTCCAGCAACACCGGTCCGACCGGCGATCACACCTCGGGGTCGGGATGGTACATGTACATCGAGACATCGAGCCCGCGCGCGCAGGGTGACACGGCCATCCTGGATGGGCCGTGCCTCGACCTCGGCGGAGCGAGCGGTGCGGACTTGACCTTCTGGTACCATATGTTCGGGAGCACGGTCGGGACGCTAGACGTCGAGGTCAGCAGCGATTGCACGACCTGGACCAACGTGTGGACCCTGTCCGGCGACCAGGGAGATGTCTGGTCTCAGGCCAACGTGGACCTGACAGCCTACACGGGCGGGACGATCACCGTGCGGTTCATCGGTACGCGAGGAAGCAACTGGGACGCCGACATCGCAATCGACGATGTGTCGGTGGACGTGGTCGCGGTTCCGACCTGCACGATCACTGCGGATTGCGACGACGGCAATCTCTGCACGGACGAGTCATGTGTGGCCGGCGTCTGCCAGTACACGAACAACACGGTCTCGTGTGATGACGGGCTGTTCTGCACGGTGACGGACGCGTGTAGCGGGGGGAGTTGCGTCGGCAGCGGCGACCCGTGCACGGGCGGTCTGTTCTGCAACGAATCGACGGACACGTGCGACTCCGTTCAGTGCATTGTGGACGGAGACTGTGACGACGGCAGTGCCTGCACCACGGATACGTGTGTCGGCGGCCAGTGCTTCAACGACTGTCCGAGCGGTGTCTCGACCTTCCCCTACTCGGAGGACTTCGAGGCAGGTATGGGCGACTGGAGCAATGCCACCGGAGACGTGTTCGACTGGACGCGTGATTCCGGCGGAACGCCGTCCAACAACACCGGTCCGTCCGGCGACCACACCACGGGCTCGGGTTGGTACATGTACATCGAAACGTCGAGCCCGCGTGCGGCGGGCGACACGGCCATCATGGATGGGCCGTGCTTCGACCTCGGCGCGGCGAGTTCCGCGAACCTGTCGTTCTGGTACCACATGTTCGGAAGTGCGATCGGAACGCTGGACGTCGAGGTCAGCAGCGACTGCGTAAATTGGACCAACGTGTGGACCCTGTCCGGTGACCAGGGAGATGCCTGGTCGCAGGCCAACGTGGACCTTACCGCTTGGACCGGCGGGAATGTCACCGTCCGGTTTGTCGGCACGCGCGGCAGTAGTTGGGCCGGGGACGTCACCATCGACGACGTGGCGGTGACCGCGCCATAACGGTGATGTTGTAGACGCTCGTCTCGCCTCCGGGGCGTGCGAGTCAATTGCTCGCTTGCTCTCGGTTGGCAGGACCGAAGTTGGTTGTTTATCCGGCGCCCCCGCGTGGAGTGTTTCCGGCGGGGGCGCCGATTCTCTTGGCACTCAGAACGCGTTGCACGCCCGCAGCGAAGCGGGCGAGCGAACCCGAAGGCGCGGAGTCATCTTTCATGTTGTGGGGTGTCCCGAGTGCGACTCGGACCGGACGCACGTGACCAGCACGCGGCGACCGATGCGGCATCACAAGTGTGATGCCTGCGGGTATCCGTTCAAGAGCGTGGTAGAGTAGCGGACAAGGGCTGCGGCATTCGTTGCTGCGACTTGTCATGGCTCACTCAGGGAATACTTCGGTTCCATCTGGGGCATGCGCAACCCACTCGCCGTCGTATTCTCCTACCGTTATTCTCTCACCACGGGCACGCAAAACCCATTGCAGCGGGCGCGCATTCCAATGCAGCCTGCCGTCAGAATCCCATTTTACAGCACTTTCCAGTTGCTCCAATTGCATTTGGCCATCGCAAATGTCTGTGATCCGATTGAACTCAACAGCATAAGGCCGCAGTTTCGGAACTGCGCTCGGCCTGAGCGCCATGTTGTCCGCGTTGCCGCCCATGGCGACAGCGGGATACAGCAGCCCATCGTGCGGACCTTTGCGAAGGAAGAAACGTCCAATAGCAATGGTTCCGTTGTGCTCCCGCTCGCGTCCAGGATCAACGGTTTTCGTCATCTGGTAAGACAGTTCATCATAAATTCTGCGATTCGCCTTCTTCATCTCACGAGTTTCTCGTGCCCACTTGTACTCATCTCCTGTTCGTGTCGAGCTGAGAGATGAAAACACATCGGGGTTGTATCCGATGTGCAAGAGAATCAGTTTGGCCTCCGCGACCCACCGAGAGAGCACCACATGGTCGCCAACCGAGGGACGAATCTCAAAGTAGGCGGACCGCCTCGAACTAGCCCAAGTTGAACAGTTACGGAGTTTGAACGGCCCGGAGGATAGCGCCATGGCCGTTTTGGGGTAGAAGTCGTGACTACATTTGGGTGACCTTGTCGATTCGACGCAAACGCTGGGGTAGCGTGAGGCCGAGGCGG
>JAJDDU010000169.1 GCA_029260155.1 Phycisphaerae bacterium
CGCTGATGAACATCGATTCCGATCGACCACATGGTGAGTCTCCTTCTTGAGGTCCTGGGGCTCCTTGATCGAGGCTACGACCCCCGATCCGAGACCCCGAACGTACCCAAGGGGAGACTCGCTTCATAGTTTCACGGTCTACCAGCGCAGCGGGGAGGCCGTGGAAAGCGCGGGAAACCACGGCCTGGCTGCGCCAGACCGTGCCACCCAAGCTGTCACTCGACGCGCAGCGAATCGCTAGGCTAGTCCGTTCGCCACGGCGCCATGCTGACCACTTCGTACGTCCCCGGCGGATCCACCATCGGCAACTCGACATGGTCACCGACCGTAGACCCCATCAACTCCTGGGCAAAGGGCGCTTGGTAGTTGAAAATGCGTTGCTCAACGTTGGCGTCAAACGGTCCTAGGAAGGTCAACTCAGCCGTGGCATCACCGCCGACATGCTTGAACATCACCTTGCTCCCGATGGCGACGTGATCGGTGGGCACTGCGTCCGGACCGAGGGTCTGGGCAAGCGCAGCCTGTTGCTGCATGTTTGCCAACCTGGCCCGCAACAGATCCCGCTCTTCCAAGGCAAACTTGTACTCGGAGTTTTCGCTGAGATCACCCTTCTCCGCGGCTTCGCCGATGGCTTTGGCGTTCTCTCGCATTTTGACGTTGACCAAGTCGTTGATCTCAGCTTCGAATCTGGATCGACCTTCGCGCGTCGTGTAGATCGTGCCTTCCTGCAACCATCGTGGCTTCTTCGCTTTCTTGTCCTGGATCGGGAACCTAGCGCGGATGTGGTTTACCAGGTCATCCTCGATTTTGCGTGTGAGGTTGTGCAGCCGTTGAATCTGGGTACGCAGCGCGTCCGCCATGCCCGGCTCTATGTCCTTGATGCACGCGACGAAACGCGCATGTTTCCGGGCCGAGAGCGCGCTCCGCGCCGCGCCACTGGCAGCCTTGGCTGTCTCGCGCGTAAACGAGTCGCTCCGTTGAATGTCCGCCAACATCGACAGAATGCGTGAGACGATCGTGACAGGCGCCGTGCCACCCCAGTTGGCCCGATCAAGCCCCTTGTCCCAAAGCCAGCACAGCGACTCAAAGCAGCTCGTCGCTTCCAAGAGCATCGTCGTGATGATGCCCTCGATGCGATCCTCCCCGACGCCTGCTCCGTCAATCATGTCGGCCAGCGCATCACACGCCGGACCCGGCGCCGACGGAAACAGACCTATCAACACCTCGACCCAGTCGTCCGGTTTGCCCTTCTCTAGGCAGTCGCACGCCCGAAGCCACAACGCCGCAGAATCACATGCCTTGATTAATTCCGCCGGGTCCTCCGCCGACGCAAGCAACGCAGCAGCCGGCCCGTCGCAGTCTTCGTCGCCGAGTGCGGCACCGATCTGCGCTTCGATAATGCGCTCCGGCAGGGCGGCCGCGTCGTTTTTGCCCTCAAGTCGCTTAGCACGATCCGAAACGACTTTTCGCATTTCCTCAAGCAAGACGGGGTCAGGTGCCTCCTGCCGCGCGGCGGACGCACGGAGAAACTCCTCGATCGCGCTGTACTGCGACGCCGGCGATTCCAATCTCTTGAACCGAGTGACGAACTCCGCCCGAATGTCGTGGCCGTCTGGGAGGTACTCTAGGTAGTAAGGCGAACGCCCCTCGATCTTAATATTGCGTGACTTCCGAACAGCCGATCGTGCCTTGGTCCACCACTTCGGCCACTCCGTACGTGCCATGATCCGCGGTGCGAGAATCGCACACAGCTCGTCGCTGTCCAACTTGTGGCCTTTTTCGCGCAGGACGTTTTCGACGACGGCGGCCGGCTCTTTGGCCAACATCCCCTGCAATCGTTCGCTGTCGAATCGGGCCAACACGCGAAAATCATCAGGACGACACAAGGTGAAGCGATCGGCGAATGCGACGGGCTCGAATGTCTCGGATTTCTCGCCGTCGCCCACCGTAACGAGCCACTCCGACGTGTCCAGCGACTCGATGCGCGCGGCATCGTCGTCGTCGCGGTCAACGACGTACGAGCCCTCCTCTGACGAAAGACAGGTGTCCAGCGTGCGCATCGCCCGTCGCGGCGGGCGGCCGCCGGCGATTCCCGCCTCCTCCATCAGCGCCTCAAGCCCATCCCGATTCGCATAAACGGTGCGGTACAAATCGGTAGCCAGCGCCTTCAGTTCGTCGTTTCGGTTCAGCAAGAGCAGAAAAACGCGCGTTGCGTTGAGCGCATCTTCGGGCGTTCGGCGTTCCTTGAGCGCCTCGAGGGCTGTCCAAGCAAGCGTTCCCGCCTGGTCACGCTTTTCGATCTTGATGAATTCTTCCAGGACCGGCTTGAGCCCAATGACCTCGTCGGCCGAGATCAGATCCCGCTCGACATAGGACAGCCACGCCAGTTCCACATCTTTGAAGTTGCCGGAAGCGACTAGCTTCACGACCTCCGACACGTCCATCACACGCAGACTCCCGTTCTGACTTTCGACAAAACCAATAGCAACCTCGCCACCAACAACCGGAGCGGAATTATGCAGTATCGTCGATCCCACGCCTCCTGTCGACCCACCCTGCGCGCACAGTTTGGCGGGGGCGCGCCGGGGGGGGGGCCCCGGCGGGGGGCCGCCCA
>JAJDDU010000170.1 GCA_029260155.1 Phycisphaerae bacterium
GCAAACTGGAAGGCGCCAACAACAAGATCAAAGTCATCAAACGCATCGCCTACGGCTTCCACGATCTCGAATACTTCGCACTCAAAGTCAAACAGGCTCTACCGGGACGTTTCTCCAGTAACTAATTCGGAGGAGAACCTCTTTTTTGTAGGGTTTGACCGCCTTTCGCGCGTCGCCGTACGAAGTAGCGGCTGGTGTGATGCGCTTCGAATCCCGTGCCGTCGATGGCCGCCAGCTTCAGGCGTTTTCTGAGGATCTTCGCGCCGACGGCAGCGACAGGCGTTTGATCAAGGAGGCGATTCGCGGCTTTTTTTTAGAAGCCGGTCAGTCGCCTTCTGAAGCGTTGTGTAGTGCGGGACGTGTTCAAGTTCGATCGCAGCACAGAGGTTCGGGCAGTCGGCCAGAATACTGACGATCCCGCGGTAGTCGGCCTTGAGGAACTCTTTGAGCACCAGACAGGCAAACAGTTGATGCTGCGTGAACTTCTTTGGGCTGAAACGGTGTGCATACTTCGGCAGTGCGTCCTTGGCTGCGGCGTATGCCACCAGCAACACCCTCCGTGGCGACTTGCTAGTTGTACTCATCCTCCATTATCTACACGCCATGAAGCAACCGCGCAATTGTGCAAGCGCACAAAAATGCGGGTCTTCTACAGAGCAAGCCTGACACCTTATACGGGTTACATGACGGCGAAGTAGTTGTCTACTGCGGCGTCGAGGCTTTGGGGGTCGGCTTCGGGCGCGCGGCCTCCGTAGGCGGAACTGTTCTTGATCTGGAGGAGAATGTCGCGCGGTTGACAGCAACGGAACGGACGATCGACGGCTTTGTAGTGCGTCTCGACCAAGTAGTCGATGGCCTCGGGCGAGGTTTTGACGCCGATGATGGGGCCCATGATATCGAACAGCTGCCGGAATTCGTCCTCGCTGGGATCGATGACGTGGATCTTGTAGGGGATTCGACGTAGGAAGGCATCGTCGACGAGGTCTTTGGGCTCAAGGTTGGTGGAGAATATGATTAGCTGGTCGAACGGAACCTTGATCTTCTTGCCGCTGGCCAAGCTCAGGTAGTCTTGCCGCCTTTCGAGGGGGACGATCCAACGATTGAGAAGCTCGATGGGGCGCATGCGCTGGCGTCCGAAGTCGTCGATGACGAGTGTCCCGGTGTTGCTCTTGAGTTGGAGCGAGGGTTCGGTGATCTTGGTCATGGGGTTGTGGCAGAGGTCGAGTGCCTCCATGGTCAGCTCGCCACCGGTGATGATCGTGGGCCTCTTGATCTTGATCCATCGCGCATCGACGGCCTGTTCTTTGAGAATGTCGGGCATGTCGGAATCGGCTGGCTCGTGGTTCTCGGCGTCGAAGAAAGTGATGATCTCGCCGCCGGCCTGGATCGCATAGGGAACCCACACATCGTCACCGAAACAGGCTGTGATGCGTTCGGAGATACTGGTCTTTCCGTTTCCGGGAAATCCGTAGAGGAACAGTCCGCGTCCCGAATTGATGGCTGGACCCAGTCGTTCGAACATTTTCTCGTTGATCAGCAGGTCGGAGAAAGCCCGCTGCAGGTCAGCTTCCCGCGGCTGGACCCTGGTGATGCTCTGGGCCTCGACCGACTTGATGTAGGCATCAAGCGTTACGGGAGCGTGGCCGACGTAGGAGCATTCCACGATGAAGGCGAGCGCTCTCTGTCGTCCCGCGTCGGTGAGGGCGTACTCGAAATCACCCATGGCAGTACTGTCCTTATACTGGACAAATTGCCTGCTCTTGAGGTTGGCCAGCATCTCGATGATGGGCTTTGCGGGCATCCCAGTAGCGGTTGCGAGCTCTCGGCCGGTCATTTTCCCGGAAGCGTGGAGCCATTTGAAGACCAGTGACTCGATGAGGGAGTCGGCCAGACCCGACTTTTTGATCGTCTTGAATGCGGCGGGCTTGAACCGGTCCATGTCGCCGTTGCCCTGCTGCGTGGACGGTTGTTCGATCGGCGGAAGGATCTGCGGTGTTTCGGCTGCGGGCTTGTTGCGCAGTGTTGCGATCGTGGGTTTTTTCGCGATCATGGGGTGATTCTCGACCAGTTGGCGGTTATTATGGCAGCGATGCTGTGGACTTTCCGTTTTCCCGTATCGGCTGGATCGCGGGCGGTGTTTGTCTCGCTCGATTGGATGCGGCCGATATGCGGACGTGGAGCGGGAAGTTGAAAGCTGGAGAACTGAATCCGAAGAAGCAGCGTTCTTCCCAGTTCGATTTTCTGCTTCGGACCCTCGATTGCTCGATTCCGGTCGTCGCGTCGCGCGGCGAGGTTATCGGCGTAGCGTCTTGTTCTGTTTGGTTTTCCATGCTAAGTAGTAGGTTTCCGCCACATCCGGGGCGGACTGAATAACACTATTGGCGACAACGGTAGCGAATCGGGTGATGACAAGGCAAGATCAAGTACAGCCAGCCGACGATGCGAAGAAACAGGTACCCGATGCAGGTGCCACCGTGAAACCGGAAGCACCGCCGGGCGGAGCCCCGCGACGAGCCCCTGCGGCGAAGGAGATTATTCCTCTTGCGTGGAAGCTCATCGGAACGAGCGCCGGAACTCCGGTGACGTTGCTGAAGTGCATCGAGCGCAAGGACGCCGAGGCTCAGATGGCGCGATTGGAGACAGAGGGCTATTACCAGCATCTCAAAATCTACCCCGCGGAAGAGAAAGTCTCACTCTCCGGCACCCTGGCCCGGGCGCGGAAGAAGGTGATTGACGAGGCGGTCAACCTTGCGGGTGCGCGCAAGGCCGCATCGGCACCCGCGAAGGACGCTTCGGAAGGCACGGCGAAGAACACCGCGAGCAAGCGATCCGCTGCGGCAGCGAGTCAGACCATCATGGTGCGGACCAAGCCCATCCCGGTTGAAAACGCAGCGGCCAAGACCAAAGCCAAGTCCAAGGCGAAGGCCAAGGCACCTTCCGCCTCGCCCGCGCGCAAGAAAACAGCTGCGGCAAGGGCGCCGAAGGAACCCGCCAAAAAGAAATCCGCCAAGAAGAGGCCCGCCGCCAAGAAACCGGCAAAGGCAGCTAAGCCTCCCGCAAAAGCAGCGACGAAATCGCCGAAGAAAAAGGCTGTGACGTCCAAGAAGGCCGCAAAGGTGAAAAAAACAACCCGCAGACGGAAGTAGTCCTTCGGCAAGCAAACCCGCCTGCTCCGAGTTGAGAGCGCGACCGCATGGCACGCAAAAAGAGTGACGCAATACCTGAGTGGATTAAGGCGCGCCTTACAGCCGCCCGCGCTGAGATGGCCAAATCCGATCTCCCCGCGTATCTGCTGACCCGGCACATGGACACCTTCTACATGACGGGATTCACTGGCGAGGACTCCGCGGTGATTGTGATGCCGCGCGCCGTCCATTTGGTCAGCGACAGCCGGTTCGACGAGGCGATAGACGCGGAAGTCCCGTGGGTGAAGAAACACCTCCGCAAAGGACTGTTGGTCGACGAAATAGCCAACGTTTGTCGCAAGCTGAAGCTAGAACGTATAGCCATCCAAGCCGACGATGTCAGCGTGCAGATGCTCACCGCCTTGCGCAAATCGGCCAAGCCCACGAGAACCGTGACGGCACCGCCGATCGTGAACCGGCTTCGTATGGCCAAGGATCCCACTGAGCTGAAGACGCTGTGCAAGGCGATTACCGTCGCCCAAGACGCGTTCCTAGCTACGAGAAAGTCGATACGGGTCGGGCAAACGGAAGAGGAGGTGGCTGCGCGGCTGGAATACGAGATGCGCAAGCGTGGCTCGACGTGTGCTGCTTTTGGCACGATGGTGGCTGTTGGGGCCAACGCTTCCCACCCGCACGCCCATGCCGGAAAGAGAAAAATAACCCGCGGCTGCGCGATTTTGTTCGACTGGGGTGCAACGGTCGGGTTCTACCGCAGCGACTTGACCCGCTGCCTCTTCATGGGTAGGATTCCGTCGAGAATTAGAGAGATTTACAAGGTCGTGCTGGATGCCCAGCTCGCCGCAATCGAGGCGATTCGCCCGGGCGCGCGGATGTGCGACGTCGATGGCGTCGCCCGAAAACTGATCACCAGGGCGGGCTACGGGAAACAGTTTGGACATGGGCTCGGTCACGGCCTTGGCTTGGATGTGCATGAGGCTCCGTCGTTGAGTTGGCGGTCGAACGATGCGTTGGAACCCGGCTCGGTCGTTACGGTAGAGCCGGGCATTTATCTGCCCGGAGTCGGCGGCGTTCGCATCGAAGATGATGTTCTGGTGACGTCGTCCGGGCATCGGATCCTGAGCGATCTTACAAAGGATTTGCGGAGCGCGGTTCTCTAGCACAAGACGGCTTGAGTGGCCTGGGAATCGTCGCGCTGCGAAAACCAGTGGATATCGATAAAGTCAAAGAACTCGTCCAGTTGATGGTGGACAATGAATTGTCCAGCATTTCACTGCGCGACGGAAGCGAAGAGATCACGCTGAAACGGCCGAGCGAGAACGGCATCGCGTCGGGTGGCGACCATTCGCCGATGGCCATGATGCCGCCGCAGTTGGCCATGATGCCTGCACCGGCTGTCGCGCTGCCGCAGGGAGACAGTCCTGTCATGCCCGCTGACGATAAGAACACTGTCATCGAATCGCCCATGGTCGGGACGTTTTACGCATCGCCGAACCCCGAAGCCGAGTCGTTCGTTGGGATCGGCACCCGGGTCTCCCCGACGACCCCGGTCTGCATCATCGAGGCCATGAAGGTTTTCAATGAGATTTGTGCCGAGGTTTCGGGCACCATTGAGAAAATCCTGGTGACCAATCAGCAAGCGGTGGAATACGGTCAGCCGCTCTTTTCCGTCCGCCCCGATTGATGGGCCACCCGGCACTCCGCTCCACCTCGATCCCCGTCTGCACGCTCGAAGAGCCGACGGCCTTTCGCTCTATTCCCACAAGATTCCAGACTACCTCGCTTTTTTGACACCGAGCAAGTCGAGTTGGCCATCGCCGCCGAACCGGGTATGGGATGAGTGCTGGGCGTTGTTTGCGTCTGGATCACGCGCGGTGGCGCCCCGTGCTCTGATTCGATTGAGGGGAATCGTTTGGATTGGACACTCGGATTCGCGTAACATGACTGATGAGCGTCCGGGGCCAGTGTCATTTCGGCCGTGCGGACGGTGCATAGGAGGGCGGCCCGATGCGGTTGGCTGCGCATCTCTTAAGTCTGGTAGTGTTGGCCGGCGGGGATCCGCAGGTTCCGCGGGTGGAGATCACTCCGGTTCTGCACACCGGCGACCCCGCACCGGGAATTCCCGGGGCGACAATGACCCTCTTCCTGCCCCCGCAGATCGACGGCGCGGGAAACGTGCTGATCGATGCATTCTACATGCTAGATGGGGGATCGTCCGCCGGCAGAGGGTTGTGGTGTGGCCCGCCGGGAGCGTTGCAACTCGTCACCTTCACCGGGATGCAGGCGCCCGATCTTGCTCCCGGAGTGGTCATCGACTCCACGGGCGATACTTGGCTGGCCGAGAACGGGTGGATCGGGTTCAGCGGGCATCTATCGGGGCCTGGCGTCGTGTCCGGTGTCAACGACATCGCCAACTTCATCGGTCAGCCGGGGGACATTCGCAAGGTGCTCCAGGGCGGGGATCCGGCGCCGGGTCTGGAGCCGGGAACGGTGATCGACGTATCGAGCAGCAACGGCTTGACCCCGTGGCTGAGCGACAACGCCACGCTCCTGGTGATCGCCTGGCTCGCAGGCCCGCAGGTCGACGAGATCAACGACCAAGCCATTTGGATCGGCCCGCGCGACGACCTGCAACTCATCTGGCGAAAGGGCATGGAAGCCCCCGGCACCAACGGCGCCCGATTCGCCTGGCAGGACGGCGTCATGTTCAACGACAATCACGAGATCGCCTTTCGCGGCGGCTTGGTGCGCGAGGGCGGGATCGATCACAGCAACGACGGCGGTCTTTGGGCGGGCGGCGTGAACGGGCTCGAAATGCTGGCCCGCGAGCTTGAGGAAGCTCCGGGGACGGGCGCATGCTACTTTGGTTTCAACCATCCCGCGTTCAATAGCCTGGGAACCGTAATGTTCTCAGCCCTCCTAACCGGCCGGGGGGTAACTTCCGAGAACGACGGCGGTCTTTGGTCGCTAGCAGGCGAGCAGATGAAGTTGTTGGGGCGGGAGGGAGATTTCGTTCCGGAGATCGGCCCGGGAGTAGAGGTCCAGTCCATCGGTTCTCCGCATGTGAACGCCTGTGAGAAAGTCCTTTATCGTGTGAAGTACCGTGGGGATTCCATTGATAATTCTAACGCTTGGGCGATGTATTTGGGCGCTCTTGACGCCCCGGAGCAGACGCTCCGAGATGGAGATCCCGCTCCCCATTTCGAGGACGGGACCTTGCTCACTTTTGTCGGGGGGATACCGGGATTCGTAGCGATGAACGACGTTGGCGACATCATCGCACCCACGGAAATCGCGGGGGAGAACGTGTCAAATGAGAACCAGGTCGTGCTATGGCTGTGGAACCGCGTCCGCGAAGAGTGGTTCCCGTTGCTTCGGAGCGGGACGACCATCGAGGGGAGGACGCTGTCAATACCGGGACAGCT
>JAJDDU010000018.1 GCA_029260155.1 Phycisphaerae bacterium
TTCTTGAGGTCCTGGGGCTCCTTGATCGAGGCTACGACCCCCGATCCGAGACCCCGAACGTACCCAAGGGGAGACTCGCTTCATAGTTTCACGGTCTGGCGACGCAGTCGCCCAGGCCGTGGTTTCTCGTGTACCACCCACGGCCTGGCTGCGCCAGACCGTGCCACCCAACCCGAAGATCAAGGAGTGACGCAGCGCCAGAGGTTTTCGTCCTCGCCAGTCGTTGCGCGGGGTTGCGCGGCGGCGGGTGGAATAGTTTGCGCTTAACGGCTAGATTATTCGCGTGAGCAGAAGCCGTCCCTGGCGAGGCGGGCGACTCCTGACACATTTTTGACGCGATGCCACCGAAACAAGCGATGGGACAAATACCATGAAGATGACGAAAGCGATGGTCGGGACCGTGCTGCTGGTCTGCACGATCGGATGGGTGGCGGCGCCGGTGTTCGCGGATCCGCCGAAACCGGTGACCGCAGACGAAATCGCGGAGATGATCGCAGCCGCGGGCGACGCGGAGGACTTCGACGGGGCGGACCTCGTCTACGTGCTCGATGAAGCCGATGTCTTCGTCCAAGATAGCGGGCTGGCCACGACGGAAGCGTGTCAGGTCATAAAAATCTTGACCAACGCGGGCGTGCGCTCGCGATCGGTCCTGCGATGGGAGTTCGATGCCGATACCTACCGCACCACCATCAAGTCGGTGCGCATCCATCGCAAAGACGCAACCATCGACGAGGTCGATGTGTCCTCGCACGTGACGCAATCAGCGCCACAGCACATGATCTTCTGGGGCAACGAGCAGCATGTACTGTCCGTTCCGCGTCTCGATATCGGTGACACCCTCGAAATCCGCACGAGCAAGATCGGCTTTAACATCGCCTATCTGGCCGACTCTGGCAGCGCGGCGGGCGGGTCCGGCGGACCGGGCGAAGTGGATCTGATCCCGCCCATGGCTGGTCACTGGTACGAGGTGACGCTGTTCCAGGGTCGCTATCCGATCTTACAGAAACGCTATTCGGTTCACATGCCGAAGGACATGCCCGTGCAGTATGAGGTGTACAACGGGTCGCTGCGGTCTTCGTTGTGGTTCAACGGTGACTACCACTCTTACACGTGGACGGCTGAGGACGTACCGGCGGTGAAAAACGAGCCGCACATGGTAGCGCTCGACGACTGTGTGCCGAAGCTCGTGATGGCCACTCTGGAGGATTGGCACGGTAAATCGCGGTGGTTCTACGAAGTCAACGAGTCGCAGTTCGATGCCGACGACGCCATTCGTGCCAAGGTCGCCGAACTCACCGACGACCTACAGACCGAAGATGACAAGATCGCCGCGGTCGTCCATTGGGTGGCTGACAACATTCGCTACAACGGCACTAAGCAGGGCGGCGTGTGCGAAGGCTACACGCTGCACGCGAGCACCAAGACCTTTCGCGATCGCGGCGGCGTGTGCAAGGACAAAGCCGGCATCGCCATTACGATGCTCCGGGTTCTCGGGCACGAAGCATATGCGGCGCTCACGATGGCCGGGTCGCGCGTGGAGCGCATCCCAGCGGACCAGTTCAACCACACGGTTACGGTGATTCGTGAAAAAGACGGAACGTTTGACGTCATCGACCCGACGTGGGTGCCCAACATGCGGGCACTGTGGTCAAGCTTCGAGGATCAACAGGGCTTGGTCTACGGCACGCCCGAAGGTGAGGACCAGACGCTCTCTCCGCACTACACACCGGAATACAACGCCCGGGAAGTGCGCAGCACGGGTGAGATTGGCGAGGACGGCACGCTGTCGACGCGAATCGTCTACGACCTACATGGTGCAGCCGGCGGGCGATTTCGGCGGGCGGTCAACGGGATGCCTGTCCCCGACCGTCTTGCCCGATTCGAGGACGTGCTCAATATCGCGCCCAACGCGCGTATCGAGTCACTGGACATGATCGATCCGTACGACTACTCACGGGATGGGTTCGTGAATATGGAAGTGGTCGCCGATGGGTTCGCTGCCGGTGGCGATGACACCCATATGTTCCGATTGCCGCTCATGTCCCACCCCCTCAACGGCTTCTTTCGGGCGACGTTTTTGAATTCCGCGACAACCAAGGATCGCAAATACGGAATGCACTTGTGGGCCACCCGGAAGATCCACTACGAAGAAACGCTGAGACTTCCGCCGGGCTGGGAAGTGGCGGATTTGCCCAAGTCGGAAACGCTCGATTCAGCCGGGTCATCCCTGAGCTTCGAGGCTGAATCCGGTGACGGCACGCTGTCGTACCGTTTCACGTTCTCCGTGAAGAAGGGCACCTTGGCCGCGGAAGACTACGCCGATTACAAGAAGGCCGTCGACACGATGAACAAGCTGAGCGACACGTGGATCGTATGTCGCGAAGCCGGCGGCGACGCCCACGTTGCGGGCGGACAGGCTGGCAGATAGGTACGTGCGGCGTGCAGGCCGTGGCGGATGAAAACTGAGCATCGACAAGCCCCAGAGAATCCGGGGCGTTGTGAGGTATCGGGTAATGCAGATGAACAGATTGAGACGACCGTTTGTACACTTTGGCGCAACGCTTGCAGCTGCGGCCGCGATGGTGTGTGTGGTCGGTTGTGCAACGACTCCCGCGATGGCGCAAGCTTCCGGCGCGCCGCGCATGGGAATGAACTCTTCCGGCGATGACGCCGTCTTCCTTGACTGGGAGCAGCGATGGACGCTTGATCATGACGGCACCGTGCATCGGCGGAATCACTATCGCGTCAAGTTGTTCAACAGCCGCCCGATCAGACGATTGGGCGACCCCCGTATCGCCTACGCCGGCGGCCAAGAAAAGCTGATTTTCCACAGCGCGCAGGCCATTCTTCCCGATGGCAGTGTCTTGCCCGTGCCGGATTACTCGTTCAACGAAGTGGGCCCAGACGATGTGGCCGGCTGGCCTGAGTACGCCAATTGGCGAGAGTCCGTCGTGTCCTTCAGTGGTATAGAGCCCGGCGTAATCCTCGAACTGGATTACGAAATCGTCACGCCTCCCGGTGTGCTGCCGTGGATCGACGCCGACATTCGGTTGGACGATGCGTATCCGGTGAACAAACGCACCGTTTCCATCACAGTGCCAAACAGTGTCACTCTCCACCATCAAATCGACCACGCCCACAACGTAGTTGCGACGGAAGAGCCAGGCCAGACCGACGGTCGGCCGATCACAACGTACGAATGGACAGTCAAGACATTCGCCGGCGACAGGGGCGAACCGCAGTCCCAACCTTGGCAGCAGCGTAGCCCCCGCCTGCGGTTCAGCACCTGCCCGGACAAAGCAACGTGGGTGTCTCGCATCGTGGATCGCGTGGATCGCAGCGCGAATCCCGGCGGCGCGGTCAAGGCCTTCGCGCAAGCGGTCATCGAAGGGGAACGCGACGCGGGCGAGCGTGTTCGCAAGCTCGCCAAGAAGGTCAAGGAATCTTTCAACTTCGTGGATTCCGCGCGAGCCACGCGGGAGCTTAGCTGCCGCAGCGCGAAGAACGTCCTAAACACCAACTACGGCAACACGTTGGAATCGGCTGCGTTGCTCTTGTCTGCGTTTCGCTCGTTGGGCTTGACGGCGCGCCCGGTGGTCAGCGTGGACGCAATCGCCTGGGACGCATCGGACGGTGTTGCTCCGACCGGATCGGCCTTCTCGGGCGTGCTCGTTCGCGTGGATGTTCCCGAAGGGGCCGTGTTCGTTCATCCGCGACTTGGTGTGGTCAAG
>JAJDDU010000171.1 GCA_029260155.1 Phycisphaerae bacterium
ACCCCCGGTTCGGTATCCATGGGCCGCCAGGCGCGGCGGATTCGCGGGGCTGTGCCAAGATGATGTCATCAAGCGTCGACAGCGGCACATCGATCTCAATCAACTCCGCCCCCTCGCGCAGACATCGCTCGACGTGTTCCTGGTTGACCGTTAGGTAGGAGAGCACCGGTACGTTGTTGGTGACGGTGAACTTCGCCGTGCCACGACTACCTTTCTTGCTGCAGGCTGCGTGGATGACACGGCTGCGAGGCCTGGCGGCGGCCGCCTTCTGACACAGCGGGTGAATCGGCTCGACCAGCAACCCGGACCAGCCCATCTGCTCCAGAAAATACGTGTTCGACAGAGTGACGCCGTCATAAGCCCCGACCTCAATGAAACAACCCACAGATCGCCGGCGAAACACCTCCCAGAGGATGCGATCTTCGCCGAACTGAGCTTTGTAGAGGTGATCGATGGTCAGAGTCGTCACGTTGGCACCTCCAGGCCTTCCATACCGACACGACTGCCGGCCGGCTCAGCCGGCGAAGAGACGTTCGGTTGTAGGAATGCGTCGGCCACACCATCGACAAGGATCCTCGGTGCGGATGTCGACGCCTCGACCAACTCGCCAGATCTCGGCAGCACGCCTGCATCGCGGAGCAGCTTAACGACAGTTGTCACCCGATGGCTGTACAGATGATTGGAGAGGGTCCGACGTTGTCCGGCCGCCGCGATCTCTCGACGCTCTGTGTCATGGGTCGCATAGTAGTTGATCTTTTCGAGCAGTTCCGCCTCGTTGCGAAAGACGTCGCACTCCTTGCCGATCTCGAAGCAGCCGGGCAGCTCCGGCGTGTAATAGGTGAGCATGAACCCGCCGTACCCGGTGATCTCGAAATGGCGAATATTCAGCCCGGTTTCCAAACAGCCCTTCTGCAGATTCAGGCATATGGGCACGCGACGCATTCGCTCGTGCAGGACTTTCATATCCCATATGCGCGGCGTATGCGGCAGATTGCAGTCCCTTTTCCAATGGTCTCCGATAAGCTCGAAGGCATCTCCCAGTTTGAGCTTGAGAAACCGGGCGAAACGGTCGCGTTGCTTGACGGCTAGATAGGCGTTGTACGCGAATTTCTGGGTGTAGTATTGGGCGCTCTTGTTGGCGCGGACGAGGGGGTCGTCGGTCGGTTTGGGCGGTTCGGCGAACTGATACAAATCGAAGTAGGTCTTGTGAAACGGAATACCGGGCATGTCGGCTTGGACCGCCGCAGCCGTAAACCCCGCATAAAGTTGACTCGGCTGGATCGCTCGCTCCGACCGAAACCAAGATGAAGCGGGATGGCCCATAAACGCCACGGCCGGTCCGGGGTCGGGGTCGGGCAGCGAAGAAGTGTCGAAGTCGTCGTTGGACGCCCCCATCGGCAGGCGAAGGACGTTGGGAATTCCCAGCCTCGTGAGCTCTTCGGCGTGTCCGTACTCCCACACCCATTTGATCCACCCGGCGCTTTCCAGCAATTGCCAATGGTCCTTCCAATCCACGTTGGCCATCACCGAAGTGACCGGATCAATGTAGCAGGAGACGTAGGGGATTCCCAGGTCGGCCGTCGTGAGGGACATGCGGTCCGGCTCGGACGACGACGGCACGAGTGTCAACGCGCCGGCATCGAAATCCAGCAACAGCTCGATGTCGTGTTTCTGTAGAAACGGGCGGTAGACGGCTCCATCGACCAGGCGGTCCTTGAGCGAACGGTTGATATCCAGACTGGAAATCTCTGGAAGGAGGTAGGTATCGAAGCCAGCCTCGCGGACCGATCGTTCAAGCTGCTTCGTCGTTGCAATGCGGAGCGGGCGCCGGCTCATGAGATCATCCTTAAACTCTGACGTAGAGGGCGTCGCCCCAATGCCGAGGCTGGTCCGAAGGGTAAACCGCGTGGCGCCGGTATCCGCGCGATGTTAAGAACGTGTCAATATCACCGAAGAGCGGGCAATCCAGATACATCGGCACGAAAGAGACCTCCAAGTATACCAACCGGGCCGCTTCCAGCACCTTCGTCGCCCCCCTTAGCGCCGCCAGCTCGGACCCCTGCACGTCGAGCTTGACGATGTCGATGCGTCTGGGATCGATCTCGTTCTCATCACACCAGCGGTCGAGGGTGCAAACCTCGATCGACTCTCGACCGACCACGCGTGTCCACTTCGCGCACGGATTGCCCTCCTGGAAATCCAGAAGCGAATTCGCCTCAGGGCTCGCGGTAAGGTTGATCATGGCTTGTCCGTCGTGGTCCCCCACCGCTTTCTTGACCGGGTGCGCGCCCACGTTGTCGCACGTTTCGCGCAGCTGCTCGAACACGGAGCTGACCGGTTCGAAGCTGAAGATTTCGGCGGTGGGATAGGCGTTGCGATAGCCTCGCGCCATCTGGCCGGTGTTGGCGCCGCAGTCGAGCACCATGTCGGCCTCGGGTACGAGCGACTTGGAGTCGTCCCACATGTTGGATGTCGAATAGTCGACCGGTGGCGAGTCCGACTGCACCATCCGCAACAGAGTCTGCAAACGATGGCTGCAAAGGTGATGAGACAGCGTCCGCTCCTGACCCGCACGGGCAATGGCGATGCGTTCGTCGGAATGACTGAGGTAGTATTGGATCTTGTCCAACAACTCCCGCTCGTTGCGGAACACGTCGCATTCTTTTCCGACTTCGAAGTGCTCTGCGAGTTCCGGTTGGTCGTAGCACAGCATAAACCCGCCGCTGGCTGTGATCTCGAAGTGACGCATGTTCAAACCGGTTTCCGCGTCACCGTCGACTAGATTGAGATTGACGGCCACTTCACGAAAATGATTCGCGCAGGCGCCTGCCGTCTCAAGCGGTGGAGTCGCCGGCAAACCGTACGTGGTGTCCCACCCCGTACCAATCAGCTGAAACTGACTGGGGAGTTTTCGGCGGAGGTAGATGACGAAACGGTCTCGATTGCGAATGCACTGGCTTGCGTTGAAAAATAGCTTGGCGCCAAAGTATGCGAACGCCTTGTTGGCCCGCGTCTGCGCATCATCTCCCTCGCACGGCGGTTCGCCAAGGCCGTAGATCTCATGATAAACATCGTAGAACGGTGTGCCTGGTATGTCGGCCCGGATCGACTGCGCCAGTATCCCGGCCAGCAAATCACGCGACGGGATGCTGTTGTTCCCGGCGAAGTAGGCAGTGTTCTGCTCGCCAACGAAAGACACGATCGGCTTCGTCTTCGCCGGATCGAGCGGCTGCGTGTTGTACGATCGATCCATCGCAGCCATCGGCAGATGCACGACGCACGGCACGCCGAATTGCTGAAGCTCCGTCGCTTGGGCGCGATCCCACACCGCCTTACCCCAACGGCTGCTCTGCAGACACTGCCACATCACCTGCCAGTCCAGACCGCGAAATGTGCTCGGCAATGGAGCAACGAAGTGCGAGAGCAGCACCTTCCCAGCCGCGTCATGGGCAAGCTTTAGATCGTCCGAACCGGATGATCCCCGAGAAAATCCAAGACCTGTCCCGCCTTGGTCCACCAGAATATCCACCGGTCGATCGGCCAGCCTGGCGACGGCTGCGGTGCCGGTTTGAAGGCGGCCGGCCAAGTCAGCGGCGTGGGCGTTGCCGCTGGGATGCTCTGCGACGGGAAGCGAGACCACCTCGTGTGAAAGCCTCTCGCACGCCTCTTCCCACCACCCATGTCCGAAAACGCCGATGTTCATGACGCCGTCCAGTCTTTGGCAACCTCGGAATAGACCCCGCGACGGGACCGCTATCCCATCCGTTGGCCCGCCAGTCGCCTGCCCGAACGGTTATCGGTCACTAGACTGAAGCGGCTGAAGGCCGGTTGCCGACTCGACCGGTCTCAATCCCGTTGCACCGAGTTCGTATCGAGCTTCACAAGAACGACAACAGTTGCCGCCCGCCAAACGCTGACCGCAGCGACAGGCCCATCCCACCGGCAGAGCGGGGTTGCCCAACACGATGCGGTGCTCCGGAACGTCCTGGGTCACGACTGATCCAGCGCCGACAACGGCATATCGACCAATCGTCAGGCCGCACAGAATCACGGAGCGCGCGCCGATCGAAGCTCCGTGTCCCACCGAGGTCGGCTCGAGCCAAGTGGCCTCCTCTCGATAGCGGCCGGCCATGGTCGGCGTACGCGGACTCCGGGGATGGCGATCGTTCGTAAACACAACGCCCGGGCCGATGAAAGCGTCGTCCCCAATGGTGACACCGCGCCAGACCATGACTCCGTTCTTGAGGGTGACCCGCTCGCCGATAGTCGCTCCGTCTTCGACGAAACTGTGTCCGCCAATGTTGCAATCGGCACCTATTCGCGCCCCGCGCATGACGTGCGCGAACGCCCACACGGTTGACCCCTCGCCAACGTGGTCGGATTCGCACAGTGCCCGATGGTGAACAAAAACCCTCTGGTTCGTGTTCATGTTGTTATCGTTCAAGCGAGAGCCTTCCCGGAAACTCGTGCAGGCATTGTGCGACGTACGCGACGTCCTCTTCCGCCATGTGCGGATGAATTGGCAGCGACAGGAGCTGGTCCGCATACGATTCGGTGTTCGCTAGCCGGTGCGGCACGATACAATGATGTCGAAAGGCAGGCTGATGGTGAATCGGAACGGGGTAATGGATGTTAGCGCTGACACCACACTTCTGGAGGAAGGACATCAGCGAGTCCCGGTCGTGGCAGCGAATCGCATATACGTGGTAGACGTGCCGCCGATGCGCTCCTGTGACCGGTAGCAAGACTGGTAGCCCCTCCAGCCGCTCGTCGTACGACGCAGCGATTTCGCGGCGAAGATCATTCCATCGGTCCAGGTACTTCAACTTCACGCGCAGCACCGCAGCCTGGATTCCATCCAAGCGCGTGTTGTACCCGCGGGTATCGTGGTGGTACTTGACGCTCGAACCATAGTTTCTAGTTTCTCTCGCCCAAGCCGCCAGATCGGTGTCATCCGTAACGATCGCCCCGCCGTCCCCGGCCGCACCGAGGTTCTTGCCGGGGTAGAAGCTGAACGCCGCCGCCCGGCCGAGCGCGCCACATGGCCGTCCCTTGTAGAGGGCCCCGTGAGCCTGCGCCGCGTCTTCGATGACCGGAATGCAGTGCTCCGCCGCAATGGCGTCGATTCGATCCATGTCCGCCGTCTGCCCGTAGAGCTGAACGGCGACAACCGCTCTTGTTCGTTCGGTGATCGCCGACGCGAAGCAGTCCGGGTCAATCGTGTAGTCGTCCGGATCGTGATCGACCAGAACCGGCGTAGCGCCGCTGTGTGACACGGCAAGGGCCGTCGCGACAAACGTGTTGCCGGGTAGGATGACCTCGTCACCTGGCCCTATGCCCAGGCCCTTGACGGCCAACGTCAACGCGTCGAGACCGCATCCGACGCCGATGCACTGCGCGGCACCGCAGAAGTGAGCGAACTCCTCCTCGAAAGCCCGTACTTCGGAACCGAGAATAAAGTCGGCGCGGCTCATCACCCCTTGAATCGCGGCGTCGAGTTCGCCCCTGATCTCCTCGTACTGCTTCTTCAAGTCAACGAAGCAGACCGGCGCTCGGCGCTCAACGGATATCTGCAGTGTGGATTGGGACATAGTCCGGGTTCCTTGCCTTAGAGCCTTGCGCCCCGACAGCCTCGCGACGCTGTTCGACGGGTGAAGTGGCTGCGGTCACAGCCGGGATCCGCACTCTCCGCCCGCCGTCCCGAAGCGACTCGTCGGTTGCCGCCAGCGCCTGCACGACATCAGTGGCCAGCCCAGCATGGTTCAACGGCTTGCGACCGGTACGGATGCACTCGATGAAGTGTTCGCACTCGGCCGCGACAGGCTCTGGACCGGCGACCTTTGGGATGAGCACGTCGCCCTCGCGGATTGTCGTTGGAAAGGAGCCGAACTTCTCCGCATACGCCTCTGGCCGACGTGTTTCGACCCACTTGTTGTAGATGCGCACCGGCTCGTTGATCGACATGTCGTCCCAGACGGCCATCTTGCGGCTTCCGACGATCGTGATCTCCCGCACCTTTCTCGGGTTCAGCCAGCTGGCATGCACGCAGGCCATCACGCCACCCGGATACCGGTAGGATCCGATCACCACATCCTGCACTTGGTGACCGAGGAAGCTCTCACCGTGCGCCGTAACCTCTGTTGGAACGGCGTCCAGCCAATATTGAAAGATGCTCAGGTCGTGTGATGCGAGATCCCAGAGCGCGTTAACGTCGTCTCGTATCGGGCCCAGGTTGGTGCGAGACGCATGGATGTAAAAGATGCGTCCCAGCTCGCCGGAGTGAATATACTCCCGCACTTTCCGTATGCCGGCGTTGAAAAGGAACACGTGCCCTACCGCCAATACCAGGCCTCGGTCCGTGGCAAGGGACTGCAACTCCTCGCACTCGATCGGCGAACCGCACAGCGGCTTCTCGACCAGCACGTGCTTGCCGGCTCGCAGGGCGGCGAGCGTGAGCTCGTAGTGGGTGCTCACGGGCGTGGCGATGACGACAGCATCGGCTTTCGGGTCAGCGATGGCGTCCTCCGTCGTCGTGCTGGTTCGAATGCCCTCAAACCGATGCCGTGCGAGCGCGAGTCGCGACTCGTCGGTGTCACAAACGACGTGCACCCGAACTTCCGCCAAGTCGTGGAACGCGCGAATCAGATTCGGGCCCCATCGTCCTGCTCCTATGACGTTGACGGTTATCATGCGTTTTCTTCTCGCCGTACTTGGGTTGGCGTAATGGAGACATGGTTGTCGAAAGTACGGCGCATCACGAATCAAGGTCGGCTAAAATCAATCGCGATCTTGACGCAACCTCGCGCGCGGTTCCATCTTTGTCGTCGCCGGCGTCGTCACTGCGCCCGTGTCCTGCCCTTTAGCCCGAAACCCCGAAAAACACCGCCTGGTGTTACCTCAGTGGGGTCGGAATCGCGTCAACCGGTGAGTGCTTTTTGAGTTGCGGGCGAGCGTTCAAGGCAATTAAGAGCGTGGAGCCGACACAACGCCCTCCGCCGCGAGCGCAGCCACATCGCCTTCCGTAAGACCGCTTTCCGCCAGGATGGATCCGGTGTCCTGGTTGTGGCGCGGTGCAAAGCTGTACTCCGACGCTGCTTGATCGAGGTCGACCGCCGGAGGAGGGAGCCTGATGATCTTGCCGTCGGGGCGGCGCGTTGTCGTGAGAACCGGCGCGATCGCCGCCATGTCGCGCACTTGCTGAACGGTGTGAATCGGCGCGTGCGGTATCTTACTTTGTAAGAAACCACTCATCAGTTCCTCGGCGGAACACCTGGCCGTTACTCTAGCGATGTCCTCATGAATCGCCGCGCGCTGCGAATGGCGGCCTGCGTTTGTGCGGCGAATCTCGTTGCCCAACGACTGGAACTTCGGGAGTTCGATCAATCGCTTCCACTGCAAGTCGTTGCCGATGGCGATCAAAATGTGCCCGTCCAGCGTCGGATAGACGTTGACGGGAATGAACTTCCTGTGTTCGTTGCCGCAGCGCGTCACTTCGAGCGCATCGCAATCGCAATCGAGCAGCGGAAGCGTGGTGATCAGCCAGGAGGCTGCGGCTTGCAGCATGGAGACGTGGATGGCTTGGCCCTTGCCGGTCTCTGCCAATTCGGCGAGCGCCAGGCAGACGCTCGCGTAGACCTCATCACCCGCCTTGAGGTCGACGATGGGTATGCCCGACAGCATCGGCGGTCCATCGGGCTCGCCGGTCACCTCCATGAAACCTGCCATCGCCTGGATGGCGGGATCGTACCCCGGCGTGTTCGGATGTTGCGGGCCCATTGCGGAAATGCCGGCCCAGATGATGTCCGACTTGGCGGCCTTGAGCGTCTCGTAGTCGATACCCAGCGTCTGATACCGCGCGGGTAGCGTGTTGCAGCAGAAGATGTCGACATTCAGATTGGTGATCAACGTCTTGAGCAGCTCACGACCCTTGGGATGCTTGAGGTTCAGCGCGATGGCTTCCTTTCCCACGTTCGGCGCAATGAAGTAGGAGCGCCGGTCGTCATCCGCGACCATGCCGCCGATGTAGCGGTTGGGATCGCCAGGTAGGTTCGCTCCGTCGGAAATGGACTCCAACCGGATGACGCGCCACCCCAGTTGTACAAACCGCAGCGTTGCGTAACTCAGGGAGAGCGCCTGTTCCATCGAGATGACTGTGCGGCGCTTCATGGGCAGTGCCCACCACACTGCTTCAACCCACGCAAGACTATCTCCGGGGTAAGCGGCAACTCGCAAAACCGAACACCGGTGGCGTTGTACAAGGCGTTGACGATCGCGGCGGCTGTACAGATGGCCGGCGCTTCACCGACACCCTTCGCCCCGACCGGCCCCTCGGGATCGTTCGTCTCGATGAAGTGCATGTCAACTACCGGTATTTCCGGAGCAGTGACCAGCTTGTAGTCCCGGAAGCTGGGGTTCTTCATTCGGCCATCCTTCACGATCAGGTGCTCCGCGATCGCGTACCCCATGCCCATCACCACGCCGCCCTCGATCTGACCTTCGATGCTCAGCGCGTTGATCACCTTGCCAACGTCGTGGGCCGATGTCACCTTCAGTATGCGGATGACGCCAGTGCCGGTATCGACCTCCAACTCCACAACTTGCGTGCCGAACGCATAGGAGGCCGATACATCGCCCTTGAATTCGCTGTCTTGCATGACGCTTGGCGGCTCGTAGTAGTCGGAGGTCATGACCACCTCGGCCTTGCGGGCGAAGTGCAGCGAACGTATGAGTTTGCCGAGTTCCAGAAGCGACTCGCCGCTGTCACTCCTTACCACCAAGCCCTTCCGCAAGTCGAGCGTTTCGGGATCGACCTTCAGTTTTTCGCCGGCAGCTATGAGCAGTTTGTCCCTGGCTTTGCGGGCGGCGCCCCGCGCGGAATTCCCGGCAATGAACGTTGTGCGGCTGGCGTGGACGCCCACATCCCAGGGCGTGATTTCAGTATCGCTGTTGATCACCGTGATGGCGGAGACCGGAAGGCCGAGTTCCTCGCCGACCAACTGCGCGATGACCGTTTCGGATCCCTGACCTATCTCGGTGGACCCCGTAATCACCGTGACATGTGCGTGATCGTCAACTTTCAGAATCGTACCGCAACCGTCCGAACGATAGATCTTCGCCCCGCCGCCGACATGGAGCAGCGACGCCATCCCGATGCCGCGTTTGACAGCGCTGCCCGTGCGCGTCGGCGCGGCTTGAGTTTCTCGATTCGCATCATGCTTTGCGAGAAATCCGCTCTTCTCAGTCGTGATGCTCAAGCACTCAGACAGGCCACAGGTGTGAAATACCATGCCCTGTGGCGTGGTTTCTTCCGGCTGCTGAGCGTTGTGCATCCGAAATGCCAGAGGGTCCATGCCCACCGCTTCAGCCAGCTTGTCCATGTGCGACTCGACGGCAAACGTCGCCTGCAGATTACCGAAACCGCGGAACGAACCGCTGTACGGATTGTTCGTGTACACGACGGTGGTGTGATATTGGCAGTGCGGCACGCGATACAGAGAGGATATCGTTTGCATGATTACAAAGGGAGTGGTCGCGCCCCATGATGTATACCCGCCGTTGTCGTGCAGCGTCCGACAATTTCGAAAGGTGAGCGTGCCGTCGCTCTTCACACCACTGCGCAGGACCAGCTCCACCGGCTGGCGAGTCGGCGAAGCGAGGAATTCCTCTTCCCTTGTGAACAGCACACGGACCGGTCGACGGGTGGCCCGCGCCAGGAAGATGCAGATCGGCTCAAACGGATAGATGTCCAACTTGCTGCCGAACGCCCCGCCGATCACCGGCTGAATCACGCGGATTTTTTCGGGCGGAACGGCGATGACCGGCGCGATCTCTTTCTTGTATAGGAACGGAACTTGTGTTTGGGAGTGCACGGTGAGGTTTCCCTCGGAATCGAATTGCGCGATCGCGCCGCTGACCCCCATGCAGCAATGCGTCACGAAGTGCAACCGGTAGTTGTCCTCGATCACTACATCCGACTCGGCCTCACCCTGCGCGACGTCGCCATGGTGATAGTCATAGGTGAATGGAATGTTTTTCGGATGCTGCTCATGGATGATGGGCGCTCCGTCCTCAAGAGCCTCCGCCGGTGAGAACACGGCCGGCAAATCCTCGTATTCGACTCTAATCAGCTTGAGCGCCTGTTCTGCGATGTCTTCCGTTTCGGCAGCCACGGCAGCAATCTCGTCTCGCTCGCAGCGGACCTTGTCCCCTTTGAGCGGCGGGTTGTCCTTGCCGTGGCCGAGCCCCACGCCGGGGGTGTCGGCCGCCGTCAGGACCGCGTGAACTCCGGGTAGAGCCTTCGCCTCGGTCGTGTCGATACGGACAATTCGCGCATGCACGCGCTCGCTGCGCCGGATCTTGCCAACCAACATCCCCGGCAGCTCAATATCATGGATGTACTGTGCTGCCCCTGTCACCTTCTTCGGAGCATCGAGCTTGGGCACGCGCTTGCCGATCAGTGTTTCTTTCTCGATGAGCGCGGTCATGAGTGTTCCTTCGGCGCTGAGCGGTTGCTATCCAGAGCTGTCGCAATGGCATCAATGACCTTGTGATATCCGGTGCATCGACAAAGGTTGCCTTCGATGCCTCGTTTGATCTGTTCGACGCTAATATCCGGGCTCCGATTCAGAAGGCTCGTGCCCTGCATGATCAAGCCGGGTGTGCAAAATCCGCACTGGGTCGCCCCGCACGAGACAAACGCACGTTGCATCGTGGACAGCCCGTCCTCAGTCTGTACGCCCTCGATCGTGGTCAGCTCCCGGCCGTGGCAGTCGACCGCAAACATCAGGCAGGCGTTCACGGCCACTCCGTCGACCAGAATCGTGCACGCTCCACATTCACCTTCGCCACATCCGTATTTGGTTCCGGTTAACTTCAGCCGGTCGCGGAGCATGGTCAGCGTGTCCGTTGTGACCGGCACGTCAACACACACTGCACCGCCGTTGAGCGTGAAGCTAATCTCTTGTTTGATGCACTTCATGCAGCATCCGTTCCATCAATTCACGAATCAAATGCGTTCGATACCACGCCGATGCCCGCACATCGGAAATCGGCGACACCTCCTGCTCAGCCACCTGCGCGATGTCCGAAATGCGGTCACCGTCCAGTTCGACGTGTACGAGCGCGGCCTCAGTATTGCGCCCGCGAATCGGCGTTGGCGCAACTGCCCCAAACGCGACCCGAGCATCTTTAAAGCAACCGTTCTCCTTCACGCCCGCAAGGCCGACGGAGACGACGGCGATATCCAGCGCCGGCCTGGTGCCGAACTTGCGGAATCTGCCCACGGTGTGCGGCTTGGGAACCGGAAACTGCACGGCCGCCAAAACCTCAGCATCCTCAATGCAGGTCTTTCCGGGGCCGGTGAAGAAATCACAGAGTGGCATGCGACGACGCGCCACGCAAGCGTTTCGCCACGACGCCAATTCGACTTCGGCATCGAGCACCAACAATGGAATGATCATGTCACCGGCGGGAGAAGCGTTGCAGATGTTGCCGCCGAGCGTGGCTGCGTTGCGCACCTGCCCACTGGCAAAGCAATCCGCAGCCTGAACTACCACGGAAGCCACCTGCTTGAGAAACGCGCAATCGAGAATGTCAGCGACTGACGTCAGTCCCCCGATGCGGACGACACCGTTCGATTCGCTGATGCCCCGAAGATCGGCCAGGCGGTTTATGTTGATCAGCGTCGGTCGAACCGGGCGCGCACCGACGCGCATCTGTGGTACCACATCCGTCCCACCCGCGAACATCGTCGCCGGCCCCTCGGCGAGGATCTGCGTCAGCTCGGGGAGCGATTCAGGGGCTTCGTATCGTTCGACATTCGCCATGCTTCTACCGTTGAGATTGCCAGCTAGCTCGCGCGTCCAAATATGAACGTACGCCTAGAAACGCAACGGCTCCTCATATCGGCCGTACACTTCGACCAAACACGCCGTCAGCTCGCCGACCGTGGCATAAGCTTTGACCGCGTCGATGATGCCGGGCATGACATTTCGCCCGGCGGATGCGTCGTCGCGAACCTTCCGCAGCGTGCGTTTCACGTCGTCGCTGTTTCGTTCGTTTCGGATACACTCCAAGCGCCGGATCCGATCGGCGTAAGCGCTTTCGCTGAACGAATGAAACTCGACCTGCGGCTGCTCCTCTTCGACGCGATAGCAGTTCTTCCCGACCTTACGAATCTCGCCGCGCTCGAGCTTCTTCTCCCTTTCGTAGGCCTGTTTCGATACTTCATTCTGGATGTGACCCTCGGCGATGCCGCGAACGATTCCGCCCTGCTCATCGACTCTCTTCATCTCCGCCGAAATCTCCTCTTCCATCTGATTGGTCAAGGTTTCGACGTAATACGATCCCGCGAGCGGATCGACGGTATCGCACAGGCCCATTTCTTCCACCAGGATCTGCATCGTACGCAGCGAGACCCGTGCCGCCTTCTCCGACGGAATCGTGTAGGCCTCATCGTAACAGCATAAGGCCATCGTCTGCGTTCCAGACAGAGCGCTGATCAGCGCGTAGTATGCACCACGAACGATGTTGTTCTCGGGCTGCTCGATGGTCAACCCAGCCCCCCCGCCGCCGGCGATCATGCGCATCCACATCGAGCGCGGGTCTTGGGCCTCGTATTCGTGCTTGATGATCTTCGCCCAGCTCCGCCGTCCCGCGCGAAACTTGGCGACCTGCTCGAACAGATTGCCGTATAGATCAAAGTTAAACGACAGCCGCGACGCGAAATCGTCGATTTTCAGACCTCTCTCCAGCAGATGATCGATATACGCCCTTGCGATGCAGAACGCGTAGGCCATTTCCTGAACCGGAGTGGCTCCGGATTCGCGGATGTGGTAGCCGCACACACTCACCGGGCTGTAGAGCGGGGCGTGTTCAGCGCAGTACAAAACCGTATCGCCGACAAGCTTGATCGACGACTCAACCGGGAAAATCCACGTGCCACGACCGATGAATTCTTTAAGGATATCGTTCTGCGCGGTGCCACGCAGTTTTCGGATGTCGTAGCCTCGCTTCTGGGCAACGGCGAAATACATGGCGATCAGAATAGCCGCCGCTCCGTTGATGGTGAGAGAGACCGTGATTTTCTCGAGGTCAATCCCGTCGAACGCGGTCTCTACATCCTCCAGCGTATCGACCGCCATCCCCACGCGGCCGACCTCTCCCTGAGAGGCGGGATCGTCTGAGTCCAATCCGTTCTGGGTCGGCAGATCGAACGCCACGTTCAATCCCGTCTGTCCGTTCTCGATCAGATAGCGAAAACGCCTGTTCGTTTCTTCCGGCTGGCCGAATCCTGCGTATTGCCGCATAGTCCAGGGACGCTGGCGGTACATGTGCTTGTGAATGCCGCGCGTAAAAGGAAACTCGCCGGGGTTGCCGATATCGTCGCTGCCGCCGCTGGCCTCGACGTCGGCCGGCGTGTACACCGGCTTGATTTCCATCGCCGACTCGTTGACCAGCGGTTTGATTTCCGGCTCGCTCTTGCGGCTCATCTTGAGTTCTCACGTATGAAATCGGTGATGGTTTGTAACTGTGTACCGACGGCGAAAATCGCGTCAACGCCGGTTTCTTTCACACGTGCATGATCTCGCTCAGGAATGTTACCGCCCACGATCCACAGCAAGTCGCTCAGCCCGCGCTCGCGCAACCGGTCTGACACTCGTACGCAGATCGGGATGTGCGATCCGGAGAGAATCGACAGCCCCAGCACGTCCGCTTTCTCTTCGGCGACGCTCTGGACGATCTCTTCGGGCGTTTTCTTCAGGCCTGTGTAGACCACATCAAAGCCCGCATCGATCAGTGATCGAGCGACGACTTTCGCACCCACGTCGTGGCCGTCCAGGCCGGGCTTGGCCAGCAAGACCCTGATTCTCTTCTCCAGACCGCTCACGTCGTCAAGTCCTTTGCAATAATCAGCTTGTTGATCTCGCTCGTCCCACCGCCATAGAGCGTGAAGCGAATATCACGCAGGTAGCGCTGAGCGGCGAATTCCTTGGCGTAGCCGTAGGAGCCAAAGATGCGGGTCGCCTGATCGCAGATCTCAACGGCCCGCTCAGTCGCAAACAGCTTGGCCATCGACGCTTCGCGCATGCACGGCCGGCCTTGATCCCTCAACCACGCGGCATAGTGGACAAGATGCGTGGCAGCTTCGAGGTTGGTTGCCATCTCGGCGAGTTTCATCTGAATCGCCTGAAACTTGTTGACTGGTCTGCCGAACTGCCGGCGCTGCGCCGAGTATTCCAGCGCATCCTGCAATGCCGCGCGGGCCACGCCGTTGGCGAGCGCTCCGGTCATGATCCGAATGTCTGCTAGGATTTCTCTCAAGAGGCGCTCGCCTTCACCCTCTTCGCCCAGCCGGTGATCGTCGGGGACGAAACAATCCTCAAGAAACACTTCGGACGTCGGCAAGGCGCAACAGCCCATTTTTTCGATCGCCCTGCCCACCTTGAGCCCGGCAGTTTCCTTTTCCACAAGGAAGATCGTCAGGCGTTTGTCGTCGCCGCTGCGGGCGAACACGGTGAAGAAGTCCGCGAGCGGCGCCGACGTGATCCACGTCTTCTGACCGCTAAGCCGATATCCACCATCGACCTTTTCGGCGCGTGTTGCGATGGCGGACAGATCGCTGCCGGCATCGGGCTCCGTAATACAAATGGTTCCGATCTTCTCTCCACGGATGGCGGGCTTGAGCAGCCGTTCATGGATGTCGTCGCTGCCAAGCACAAACAGGAAGTGCGTGCCCATCAGCGACTGCATAGCCGCTCCGGCCGCCACCGAAAGGGAGCCGCGCGCAACTTCGCTGATCGCCAGGCAGAAGCTCAGGCAGTTCTGCCCCGCACCTCCAACTGCCTCGGGGTAACGCAAGCCGAACAACCCAAGGTCGGCCAGTTCCCCAAAGAGCCCCCTCGGAAACTCACCGGCTTCGTCAATGGCGGCCGCCACAGGGTTGATCCGCTCATCGCAAAAGCGACCGAACGTATCCCTCAGAAGCCGCTGATCTTGTGATAGCTCGAAGTCCATCTTCTCGTTCTTCAGTCCTTCCGACCGTGTCTCTCGGTTGACGTCGCCTCTTCATCGATCGCCAAAGAGGTCTCATCGAGCACGACCCCGTAGTCGTTCCGCGCAGACTGAATGGAAACCACGCCGTTTCGCACTTCCTCGGCGACGCGCGCCGCCGGACGATCACGGGCAGCGCCAAGGCCACCACCACCGCCGGCCCATTGGTGGTAGATCGTCCCGGCCGGCAGACCGGTGAGGAGGTCGAGGCTATCTGGGATCTTCTCCGTACCATCGGGAAACCGCAGTTTGATCGAATTCAGACTGCCACTACCCCCGCCGTGCAGGCCAAAGGCGGCCTCGACATCGCCATCGCCGAATACGACCAGTTGGGTGTCGTCGGCGCCGATCTCGAATACGGTCTCCACACCCAAACCGCCGCGCCACTGCCCCGGACCGGCAGAGTCGCACAGGTACTCGTGCTTGTGCAAGACGTGCGGCGTCTGTTGCTCGAACATCTCGTAGTCCTGGTCCAGCAGCCCGCCAGACGCGTCTATCATGCCGATGTGATCGTAGCCGTCCACGCCACGCATCGCGCCCGAGCCGCCCTTGAGTCCCATGAAGCAAATGTCCACGTACTTGTCGTTTCTGCGCGGGTCCAGACCGGAGGTCAGCGAGCACAGCAAGTGATTCCAGCCAGCCGTCACCCGATCAGGGATGACCGGCGCTAAAGCGCGCATGATCGCGTCGGCGTTGGCAGGGCACAAGTGATTGCCGTACGTCGTCGCAGCCGGATAAGAGGCATTCAAGAGAGTCCCTTCCGGGATGATGATCTCCAGCGGCAAGACCATCCCTTGGTTGTGTGGGATGTTCGGATTGACCATCTGCAAGAACGTCAGAGTCGTGGCGGAAGCGCTCGACGTATAAGTTCCGTTGACAAAACCATTGGTTTGCGGATCGGTATCCGAATAGTCGAATCTGATCCGTTTGTCCGCGACGGTGATCTTGACCCTTATCTGATAGCGTTTGCCCGCGTTCCGGCCATCGTAGTAGACCGTGGACTCGCCGAGATACTCGCCGTTGGGGATGGTGGCGATTTCCGCTTCCATCATCTTCCGCGTCGCATCGAACAACGCCTGCTTGTGCGTATCGAGGCACTCAATACCGTACTTGTCGACCAGCCGCAGCATGCAGCGCTCGCCGACCACGCACGAGCCGATCTGGGCACGCATATCCTGCTGGACGATGTCGAAACGGATGTTCGCGAAGATCAGATCCCATACATCCTTGCGTAACTCGCCGCG
>JAJDDU010000172.1 GCA_029260155.1 Phycisphaerae bacterium
GCTTACACGGAGTTGAACGACCCGCAGGTGCAAAAGGCCAACTTCGAGCGCCAGCTCGCCGGCGAGGACGAGACGATGGCGGTTATGGACGACGATTTCGTCTTGGCGTTGGAATACGGCATGCCGCCCGCCGGCGGATTGGGCGTCGGTTTGGATCGGCTGGTCATGCTGCTGACGAATTCGCGGAGCATCCGGGACGTAATCTTGTTTCCATTGCAGCGGCCGAGCGGGTAAAGCGAAGTGCAGATCTAGCACGAGTTTGCGGCATGTTCTTCGCCGCCGACCGGCAGCGGACAAGGAAGCCCGTGAGTTGCAGATCGGTGGGTGTGCAACCACCTATTGAGAGATAGACGCCGGCAGGAACGTCTCAGTTTCGACGTCGGGCGGTCGGTCGCGAAGAGCGAGTTCCTTGCGGGCAGCCATCAGCTCCGCCATCGCGTCGAGCACGTTTTCACGGGCTTCGGCCTTGGTCTCGCCTTGAGAAAACGCGCCGGGAATCTCAGGGATGGTGGCGACCCACCAGCCATCGGACCCGCGTTCGTAGATGATGGTCAGCTCCTGCAACATCGTTCGAGCCTCCGGGACATCATACCTCGTGTTGACTCGTGATTGAAGGCCTCGGACATCGAGTACGCGGTCAGGAGTTGTGGCACCGGATTGACAAGACAGGCGTTTCGTGATTTCCTCGTCCGGGGCGGCGGGTGAAACCCGCCCTACAGCGTGCCGATAACGATACCTCGATGAGCCACCGAAGGTCCGCCCGAACATGTACAAATACTTCCTGACGCTTCGCTACCTGCGTAAGAAACGCATCGCCATATTCGCCGTGGTCAGCGTTTGGCTTTGCGTGGCCATGGAGGTGATCGTCATTAGCGTAATGGGGGGCTTCCTGGACACGCTCAAGGAACGCTCACGCGGGCTGCTCAGCGACATCGTGGTCGACAATCAGACGCTGGTCGGGTTTCCGCACTACGATGAGTTCGGCGACCATCTGAAACGGACTCTGCCGGACGTGGTCGCAGAGGCGACGCCGGTCATCTACAACTACGGCATCATAAAGGTGGCCGGCGAGTCGTTTACCAAGCCGGTTCGCGTGGTGGGCATCCGCCTGCACGAGTATGAGGCGGTCAACGACTTCAAGAACAGCCTCTTCTACGACAAGTACTACCCAGATTCGACGTCTCTAAAGCCGCAGTATCAGCCGTTTGCGGGCTACTCCGAGGACGACGTGGCCATCCTCCCGCCCGACCTTGAGGAGGCGCTCGCGAGGTGGAAGGCGGAGAATCCAAACGCAGACGAGTTGGATGATTGGGAGCGCGGGCCGGGAGTTCGTTTTCCCGGTCCTGGGGCGTTCAGGCATCTAGGAATCGGCCCGCCCGGGTACGAGACGGGCGAGGGCGAGCTGGCACCGGGCGTCATCGTCGGCGCCAACATCCTCAACCAGCGCAATCGGTCTGGTGGGTTCGATCGTGAATTCCAGCGCGGATCCAAGCTCATTCTGACCGTGCTGCCGTTGAGCGGTTCGGGAAACCTCAGCGCGGCGGGGGCGACGACGGCCGTGCTGCGATTCGCTGACGACTCGCGGACGCGCGTGTACGAGATCGACAACATGTGTGTGTATGTGGACTTTGAACTTCTGCAAGAGTGGTTGTCGATGGGGCCGGTGAAGTTTGACGACGGCGCGATCGCGCCGGCCCGAGCGTCGCAGGTTCTCGTCAGTTTGCGCGACGGCGTCGACCTCGCGGAAGCGCGGGACATGGTCGCAGCCGAGTGGACGCGTTTCCTGGCAGGACTCGACGTGCTGGTTTCCGACGAAGACATCATGTTGCTGGACTATGTCACGATCGAGACGTGGGAACAGCGTCAAGTTCAATTCATCGCCGCAGTGGAGAAGGAGAAGATCCTGGTGACGCTTCTGTTTGGCGTTATCAGTTTGGTGGCCGTGGTGCTCATCGGGTGCATCTTCTGGATGATCGTGTATCAAAAGACGCGTGACATCGGGCTCATCAAGAGCATCGGAGCCTCGGCGTCGGGCGTGGCGGGAATCTTCGTGGCATTCGGCTTGGCGGTCGGCATCGCGGGGGCGGCATTGGGCGCGGGTACCGGTGCGGCTTTCGTTTGGAATATCAACGACATACAGGCGGCGCTCGAGAGTCTGCATCCGCAACTGCGTGTGTGGAGCCCGGATGTTTACACCTTTGATATGATCCCCAGCGATGTAAAATGGCATGAGGTGATGTGGATTTGTGTCGTTGCGGTGGCTGCTTCGGTGTTGGGGGCATTGATCCCCGCTACGATCGCTGCCCGCGTCTGGCCTGTGAGCGCGCTACGCTATGAGTGAAACGATGTTGGAAGCGCACGAGATTCACAAGGCGTACATCTTGGGCAGCAGTCCTCTGCCCGTGCTGAGGGGTGCGTCGTTGTCGATCCGGCGTGGCGAGTTTGTGGCCATCATGGGTGCGAGCGGTTCGGGCAAGAGCACTTTGTTGCACATTTTGGGCGCCTTGGACTTGCCCGACAAGGGGGCTGTGACATTCTCGGGAAGAGACGTTTTTTCACGGCCTACTTCGGAGCGTGAAGCACTTCGGTGCGAGGCGTTCGGGTTTGTTTTTCAGTTCTACCACCTGCTTCCCGAGTTGAGCGTACTCGAAAACGTGGTTTTTCCGCGCATGGTGCGGAGTTCGATTCTCGGTTGGTTATCGGAAGGTCGCCGCGCGCGTCATGCGGCGCGTGAGGTGTTGGAGAGCGTGGGGCTCTCGCACCGCTTGAAACACCGTCCCAACGAGTTATCAGGCGGTGAGCGGCAGCGCGTCGCCGTCGCCCGGGCACTGATCAACGAGCCGCAAGTGTTGCTTGCAGACGAGCCAACGGGTAACCTGGACGCAGACAGCGGCAAGGGCATTCTTGATTTGCTCTGCCGCTTGCACGAGCGCGGTCAGGCGATCGCCATGGTCACGCATGATGCCACAACCGCGGGCCGGGCGGATCGTTGTGTGCACCTTGAGGGCGGGCGCATCCTGGATCGCTGAACCGGCCGATCACGACCGCGCACAGCCGGCGGCGATGACACCTGAGAAGAAAGGACCGAACATGATCACTGCTCCGGAATCGACTCTGATCGGACGCGAGAATCCCTTTGCACCGGACCCCAATCTACGGATTTGGATGGACGGCGAATTCGTATCGCCGGCCGAAGCGCGGGTCAGCGTGTTCGATCACGGCCTGCTGTACGGCGATGGTGTCTTCGAGGGCATTCGTATCTACAACGGGCGGATTTTCAAGGAACGTGACCACATCGAACGGCTGTACGAGTCAGCCAAGTGTTTGCTGCTCGACATCCCCATGACGCACGCGGAATTGAGTCGCGCGATGAACGCGGCCATGGAAGCCAATAATATCGTCGACGGGTACATCCGCGCGATCGTCACACGCGGTGTCGGTCTACTCGGCATCTCGGTCGCCCATACCGCCTGTCCCTCCGTGATCCTGATCGCGGCGAGCATCCAGCTATATCCGCCCGAAGTGTACGAGCGCGGCTTGCGCTGCATCACCGCCGGTACGCTGCGGAATCACCCTTCGGCTACGTCGCCGCGCGTTAAGTCGTTGAACTATCTCAACAACATCATGGCGAAAGCAGAGGCCAAGAACGCCGGCGCCGACGAAGCCATCATGCTCAATCCCGAGGGGCATGTAACCGAGGGCACGGGCGACAACTTGTTCATTCTCCGTCGCGGCGAGCTGCATACGCCTCCGGCGAGTGAGGGTATTCTGGACGGCATTACGCGTCGATTGGTCATGGAGCTGGCCCGTCAGCGCGGGTATTCGGTGTTCGAGAGCACGCTGATACGACATGACATCTACGTTGCCCAGGAGTGCTTTTTGACGGGGACGGCTGCGGAGATTGTTCCGGTCGTATCGCTGGATGGGCGTTGCATCGGCGATGGCACGCCGGGACCGATCACCAGGCAACTCATGCAGGACTTCATCGCCTACCGCAACAAGGGCTGAGGTCGCGTCATCGCCCAACGCAATCGGCGCCGAGGCAATGCGCCCTCCGAAAATTGCCGATAGTGCTCTTGTCGCCGAAGACGGCAAGGGGGTTATGGACGGTTGGGGTTTGCTCGCTTATCTGGCTGTTGGGACCACGGGAGGGCTCGTATTCTTGAGCCTTGTCGCGGACGACCTTCGTCGCATTCGCGCGACGCAGGACGCGCGGAAGGCTGAGCTGGACAGCGAGCACGAGCATGCGGCGCACGAAAAGGCAGTGGTCGAGGATCGCGAAGCCGCAAAGGTGCGGAGGGCGGAACGTCGTGAGAAACTGCTCGCCGCGGACCCCGAATCAGACACTTCGTCGAACCCGCCCGCGGACGACGCTTCAAACTAAGAGCATCGACGACCGCAGTGTCTCGGTTTGGCACTAGTACCCAGAGCGGAGCGCCGCGATGGGCTGTTGCGCGGTCACTGGGCGCCACGCGTCCACTTCGTCGGTTTCGATGGACTTGATCTCGCGTGCGGGGATGCCCACCACCGTGGACAGCGGCTCTACTCGGCTGGTCACGACCGCGCCTGCGCCAATCGTTGCTTCGTAGCCGATGTGCAAGCTTTGTATGACAGTAGCGCCGATTCCGACGAAGGCGCCCGCCTCCACCGTGACTCTCCCCGCCAACCGCGCGCCGGGGCAGATGTGTACAGCCGTGCCGATCATCGATTCATGGTCCACGATACAACCGGTGTTGAGGATCACCGAATCACCGATTTGGCAATGGGCGCACACCAAGGCACCGGCTGCCACCACTACGTTGCGGCCGACGGATGCGTTGCTTGCGATGTTTGCAGACGGATGGATCGCGTTGACCAAGATCAAGCC
>JAJDDU010000173.1 GCA_029260155.1 Phycisphaerae bacterium
CCTACCTCGACGCGACCGCCGATTCCCTTGACAATCACTTGCCCGCGAAGAGACTGTTGCTCTGTGTTGCGGGCTTGCAACGTGTTATCTCACGACGGATCGCGTCGGTCATCGGCGCGTGGGGTTGAAACCATGATGACCAAAACCGGTGCTGAGAGACTGGAGCAACTGTTCAAACATTTGGACGGACTCACCTCGCGGGCGACCGTCGAGCAACTAAGCGCTTGGCTGGGCGAAGCCGGCATTACCAGGGATGACATCGCGGACTACGTTCGCTTTGGCGCGGAGACGTATCAGCGCAATCTCATCCAAGAGGGTGCGCATTATCATGTACTGGCGCTCTGCTGGCGGAGCGGACAGCGCAGCCCGATTCACAACCACGCCGATTCGACGTGCGGCTTGGTCGTGGTCGAAGGTATTGCGACGGAGACGGTATTCGACCACAGCCCCTGCGGCCTCGTGAAAGCGGTGCTCTCGTGCGACCTTCCCGCAGGCTCGATCGCGGCCTCGGTCGATACGGATACGCATCAAGTTTCCAACTTACAGCCCGCAGGCGAAGACCTCATCACCTTGCACATATACTCGCCACCGCTTCTGCGCATGGCCAGCTACTCGCTGACCGAGCCACACGTTAGCGAGTTTCGACCGATGGTCGTGACGCATGTCGATGGCAGCGGCATTTGACTTGTCGCCGCCCGTGTTCTGACTGACCCGCGATGGCCGATGTACCCGTCGATCTCAACTCCATGAGCAGCGAGGCCTTCGCGTCGCTCAGCTCCATGGAAGGAATCTACGAGCCGATCGTCGAGATCACCTACGTCGGCCCGCTCACCGAAGACGCCTACGCATCCTTCGGATCAATGGAGGGCATCGCGGCGCCGGTCGCAGAACCGATCGCACCGGCTGCACCGGTTCACAAGGCAGTCGCATATTGGCCGGGGTATCTGCTCGCCGGCGTGACGGCTATTGCGGCATACGGAATCCACTATCTGCCCATGGCACCGTTTCAGGTTTCGGGCGCGTCAGGCGTTCGACACCCGATCAGCGCAGCCATAATCGCCATCCTCGTCGGCCTCGCGATCCGCAACCTCGGGCTCGTTCCCAGATCGATCAGCGCGGGCTGCAAGAAAACCGTCAAGAAGGTGATCCCAATCGCGATCGTCCTGACGGGCGGCGCGCTGAATCTAGCTCATATTGCAGGCGTAGGACTGAGCGCATTGGCCATCACCATCGTCTGCATCGGCATCGCCTTCGGAGCAGCGCATCTGTTCGGCAGATTGTTTGGTCTCAAACCGAGCACCGCGCTGCTGATCGGCGCGGGAACGGGTATCTGCGGCACCAGCGCGATTGTGGCCGTCGCCCCGCTGATCGACGCCGACGACGAAGACCTTGCACTCTCAGTCGGCACCATCAACCTATTCGGCCTCATCGCAATGTTGTTGTGCCCGCTGGTCGGCGCGATGCTGCAAATGAGCGATCAGCACTTCGGTGTATGGGCCGGAACGACGATCCATGCAGTCCCACAAGTAGTCGCAGCCGGGTACGCCAAGAGCGCCGACGCCGGCACACTGGCCACGCTCGTCAAGCTGGTTCGCGTAACGCTGCTCGCGCCGCTGATCGCGGGATTGGCGATCCTCTATGCCCATCGCCATAGCCCGGACAAAGCGCGGAAACGCAATGTCGCCGTTCACTACGCACGTCTCGTTCCATGGTTCATCTGGGGCTTCGTTGCGCTGGCAGTATTGAACACACTCGGCCTGATCCCGACGCTTCAGTTTCACGCATCCGATTGGTTTGGCGCTTCGACGGGTCCGGTCGAGATTCCGATGGCGAACATTCTGAAGCGTATCGCCAAGATCCTGCTCACCATTGCCATGGCAGCGATCGGACTTGAACTCAACCTGCACGCGCTGGTTCGCGTGGGGAGTCGGGCGCTGGTCACGGGCCTAGCTGCTTCTGTGGTCCTGGCGGGCGCAAGCCTCGCCCTCGTCAGCATGCTCTTGTAGCAATGAGGGAACGGTGTTCAACCGTCGCCACAATCGATCGCCATCCGGAACACTACGCGGTCCACTCCAGGCCGAGCATACCCGCGGACAGCCGGCACGCCGTTGACCGTACAGTCACCGTCCATAGTCATCCCGATGGCGGTGTGAAACCGTATGGACTTCTCGTTATCCGGCGCCGCCGTCGCCTTGATGCCGGTGCATCCCTGCTGTCGGCAGTGGTCAATGAAATGTTCGTACAGGTCATTTGCCAACCCGCGTCGCCGAAACCCCTCCCGCACCGCGACCATGTGTACATAGCCCACGCGTTCGACTTGAGAGAGAAAGCCCAGGAGGTAAGCGATGACCTTGCCTCCCTCCCGGACGACGAACGCGGAGTCCCCGAACTCGAAGATGAACATCGAATGGTGAAGCGGGAAGGTTCGGTCGTCGTCCCAAAACTCGCTGTGCTCGGTGATGATCTGGTCGAAATCCGCCTTGGTGCATAGGTCCACGGCGTTACTTCTTCTGCTTGGCGCCGAGCATGTCGAGGGCCTTGTGCTCGTCTTCGGCGAAGGTGAGCATCTTGTCGAGCTTGGTGATGGTGAACAGCCTCATAATGCTCGGGCACACGCCGACGATCACGAGCTTACCCTTCGCCTGCTTGTACTTCTCCTGCAGCGGAATGAGCACTGCGAGCGCAGCCGACGAGAGATGCCTAACCTTCGCGATGTCCAGGATGAGCTTCTTGCGGTCCTGATTGTCGATCAGATCGAATAGCGTCGTGCGAAGCTGCTCGATGTGCTGCGGGTCGATGAGTGAGGAATCGTTGACCGTCGCCACTGTCGCATCGTAGACGGTTTGGATGACAATACGTTCGCCCGTGCCCATAGAAAGATTCTACCGTCGCCCAGAACGAAACACCAGCGAGCTGCGGGGGCGGGCTCCACCCACGGCCGCATGACACATTCAGCGGTATTCGCCCCGACGGGCAGCCTCTACTTACGAGCTGTCATGAGATAATCGAGGATGTCTTTGATGTTCGCCGTCGCTAGGGCAATCGTCGTGTCAGCCGCTCCGTAGTACAAACGCAGCTCGCCGGTCTTGGCGTTCAGGGTCGTTCCGCATGGAAAAACCACGTCCCCCACGTCCCCAACGCGCTCGTACTCCGTCTCAGGCCCGAAGATCCACTCGTCACTCCGTCGAATGAGACGCTCGGGATTCTCCAAGTCCATCAACGCGACCCCAAGTCGGTAAATGCAACCGGCCGGGCTCATGCGAACGCCGTGGTACAGAATCATCCACCCCTGCTCAGTCTTGATCGGCGGGGGCGACAGGCCGATCTTGCCCGCGTCCCACCACGCACCTTGCCGGGCATCGAGCATCTGGCGATGGTCGCCCCAGTGCCTGAGATCGGGCGAATAGGAGATCCACATATTCCCCAGCCCGCCCTTGGACGCCGGCTGCGGTCGGTGAATCATCGCCCAGCGACCGTTGATGCGCTCGGTGAAGAGCGCGGCATCTTTGTTGTCGGGAGGGAACGCCACGCGATAGCGCTCGAACTTCTTAAAATCCTCGGTGGTAGCCAGCGAGACAGCCGGCCCGGCCCGCGAATAGGCAGTGTACGTCACGACGTACTTCTTGAGTTCCTCAACCCAAACGACACGCGGGTCTTCGACGCCCCATTCCTCTTCAGGGTATCGCTCGGGATCCGGCGCGAGCGCCGGTGTCGCCTCAACCTCCCAATCCGTGATGCCGTCGGCCGAACGCGCTACGGTCAGGTGAGAAATGCCGCGTCGATCTTCCACACGCACCAGAAGCAGCGTGCGCCCGTCGGGCAGCAGCGTCGCGCCGGCGTTGAAACACGTGTGCGCCGCGTAGGGCCAATTGTCCGTGGTGAGAATCGGATTCGCGTCGAACCGGGTGAAAAGGTCGTACTGTCGCTGCTTGTCCGCCATGTGCCGGGGCTCCGATCGGAACTCCACCTGCGGCACCCGGACCCGTACGTGCGTCGCGGGAGCCCCGCAATTCTGTTGTGATTTCGATGTCGTCAGACCGCGCTAACCCGCCGTAATCGGAGCTCCGGTTTGCATTTCGTGCATGGTCAACAGAGAAAGCAGCCACGACAGCAGCGACTCTGCTCCCTGATTCTGGTTCACTCCGTTGTGCTGCAGCCCATCGTAGCACCCCCGAGTCTTGAAGTCGATCAGCGGGCGTCCCAAGTCGTTCGTGCCAAGGAACCAGTCGAAACACCGTCGCATCTCTCGCAGGTAGCGAGCGTCATCGGTCGCACGATAGGCCGCCTTGCATGCACCGACCAGCGCCGCAATTTCCACGGCTTGCTGATCGAATTCGGGTTTCGGTTGTCCGCGTCTCAACCACCCATCGTTGCCGATCAGCGACAGTTGGCCGTTGTCACCGGTCTGAATCTTCAGAAGCCAGTCGAGAACACGGCAGCCGCGCTCGATGAGCGACTTGTCGTCAAACTGAAGGCCCGCGAGAATCAGCGATTGCGGGATCCGCCCGTTGTCGTAGGTGGCTGCGTCCTCAAACCAGGGCCAGTCCTCCGACTCGTTGCTCTGCAATTCACGGACGATTCCGTCGGCCAGACGCCGCATAAGATTCCCTATGTTGGCGGCGTCCTCGTCTCGCCGCAAGTAGTAATGGCACCCCAGAATGGCAAACGCAGCGGGCCGCGTGTAACGCGTCGACTCAAACAGCGGGGCCGTCTGCTGAAACAGCATCTCACACAGACCTCGCGAGAGATCATCCGGCGGGTGCGCAACGATATATCCCAGCGCCCACAAGACCCGCCCCTGGCAGTCATCGCTGCCATCTTCTTCGATCCAGCGACGGTCGTAGGACATGAAGTTTCTATACCGACCCACGTCGTTTCGGGCGTAGTGGACGTACGAAAGATACGTGTGAAAAGACTGAAGAATCTGGTCCTTCTTAAACAGCCTATAGCCCATGGCGGCAACGATTAGCGCACGGGCAACATCGTCGATCGAGTAGCCGTGCCTCCGATCGGGCGTCGCGTGCACCGCATGCTGCAACAGCCCAGTATCGTCCGTCATGCGGAAAAGATGATCAAGCCTCACCTCCGGCAGCGACAGGCGCATGACCGGCCGCTTGGCGATTACGGGCGGCGAGACTTCAGCGACGTCCATTTCACATACTTCATCAAGCACTTGAGCATACTCCTTGGCCACGTGACTCCAAATCATCTTTCGGCCGAAGTCGTATGCGTTCTTTCGTAGTTTTGCCCGTCGATCATCATCATCGAGCAATGTTCTCACCGCACCAGCCAGTGCATCGACATCATCGAACGGCACGAGGATGCCCCGATCGTCCGCTAGAATCTCCTCCGCGTACCAGTAGGGAGTGGAAACGACCGCCGTTCCGCAGGCGGCAGCGTAGGCCAGCGTGCCCGACACGATCTGCTGTTTTGAGAGATACGGCGTTACATAGATGTCCGCAGCGCGAAGGTATTCGCACAAATCCTCAAGAGAAACGTATCGATTGTGGAAAATCACGTTGTCGTGGATTCCGTGGTTCACCGCGCGCTTCTCAAGGCCAAGACGGTAGGATTCGCCAGACTCCCGCCGAACGCCAGGGTGCGTCGCCCCAAGAACAATGTAGGCCACATCACGGTGCTCTGGCACCACGCGGGCCAACGCATCGAGCATGGTCTCTATCCCCTTGTTCGGACTGAGCAACCCAAAAGTGAGAATCGTCGGGCGCCCCGAAACGTCGAAACGGGCCTTCAACGGCTCAGTGTCGCCAAACGGCACATCCGGAACGCCATGGTGGATCATCCTGACGCGCTCCGGCGGTATTCCGTAGATCTCCGAGAGCATGCGCTTAGCGCGGTCCGCCATCACAATGACCGCCCCGCTGCGGCCGCACAAACGCTTAAGTACGTGCAGCTGCCCCGGACTCGGATCGGCCAGCACCGTGTGCAGCGTGGCGATCACCGGCTTGGTCACGCGATCGAGCAACGAGAGGAGGTAGTCGCCGTCCGCGCCACCGTAGATACCGTATTCGTGCTGCACGCAAACGACGTCGAACTTGCTCTGGTTCAGGAAATCAGCAGCCGCACGGTAGTCTTCGCGGGCGTGCTGCCGCATCTCGTGAACCACCTGCGGGCCATACGAATAACCTTCATCGTTATCGTTCAGCGCGACGATCCCGATCCGCGTCGACTCTTGCAGCGGCTTTTCGAATACGGTGTTCGCGATCCCGGTAGAGAGATCATGCGTGAACGTTGCAATCCCGCACCTTCGCGGAACGTAGGACGCGATCATCGCGACCGAGCGTTTGGTATAATCAGCCATTGTAAAGATCTCGGGGTTTCACGTGAAGTTCTGCGAAGCGCCTCATGCCCAAGAGTCTATCAGGCCACGCGACCATCGCCAACCACCAAGGACGATCGCGCTGGAACCGGCCGCCGAAAACAGTGCGCACCACGTGACGAATGGCCCGATCGCATGGAGACTGCAGCAGCGTGTTTGATTCGAGTACGGTGGGGCGGTCACGGTAGCAGTACAGCGCAAGGTCGCCACACGATCCAAACCGTGACGGTTAAGGAGCGGCCTCGAACCCCCGAACACCGCTCGGGTGCGTGAGGCCGCCTCCTGGCGGGCGCGGTCCTGACCACTCTGCGCTGCACTGTTAACCGCCCCTCGTTTCCGCCTGCGATTAAATCAGATGGACCAGAAGACAGCTAGTAGTAGTATCGCGAGTTCGCCGAGGCAAAGAACCAGCAACAACACGGCCGTGTTCGGCGTCAACCAGCTTCTGGGAACCGGATTTGCTGCCGCAAAGATCAACCGCATGAAGAATCCGAACGTCAGCCCCCCTCCAGTGACATACAATCCTCCGAACACGAGTAGATCCCAATAGCGACCCGTGGCCAATCCCAATGACCAGTAGACCGCGGATGCCAGGATGGAACTGCACGCCGCTACGATTACCGGTCCCCACGAGGCTCTCGCTCGCCAATCGAACCGTGATCGGCGGATCAATCCCCACGCGTGCCGTGCCGCCGCAACAGTGACAAAGAGCTGGCCCGCCAAAATGAAGAAGTGTTCCTGGTTTCGCCAGCAAAACCGCGTGAACGCATGTGAGTCGACCGGATTGTGAGTGTACGCCCCAATGACTGCTGGAAGGGCGGCCAAGCTGGCGGCGACGAGCCCGGCCAATACCGAGCTCTTGCCCACTAATCCCCAGGGGATCGCCGACGCACGAGGCTCGCCGTCATCTTCTCGTCCGATTTGAAGGTCGGAGCGAGGGTACGTGTTCCATAAAAATGCGACCATGGTGGTAACAACTATCACCAAGGCCCAAATCAGTGCTGCGATCGCTAGGTAGAGTATTGTGAGTCCATGTAAGCCAGTGCTTGCGACGAATGTCGGCTGAAGCTGAATCATGTTCATCATCGGCATCCATCCTATCCGGTTGCCCGCCCCGAATCGAACGAGCCGCCTTGGGGTAGGGCTGGAGTTCGGGCAACACCGTACCTAACCCAAGTTGAACAGTTCTGACCGTATTTGGATTTCTTTGCGGTTCGAATCGCATCTTGTGAGGTGTGCGTGGGGTGTTGGCGCGCCGGAGGCTGTG
>JAJDDU010000174.1 GCA_029260155.1 Phycisphaerae bacterium
CGGTGCTATACTACCTGCGGACATCGTGCTTCTCCTTCCAGGCCAAACGGAGTTCGTCAAAACACCCGATTAGCCTACGGAGAGCCGATGTCCTTGTCTTTCAAGGGGTTAGGTCAGTAACTTTTTGGGAGGAGAACCAAAATGATAGGGCGAGAAACACGCCACCGCAGCGAGTTCTTCCAACGCCAGCGCCCCGTCCAGGTGCCCCTGAATATGTACCAGCACTCTCAGAATCCGCTCCTTGTAAGACTCTCGTGTGTCTGTCTTCATGTGGTTCAACCTCCTGGCGTATCGTGACACTACTCCGGGTTCGCTGCTTGACGATTCTTGCCAACTTTATCCGATTCCACTTGAAGACGTGGCGAACGCCCTATATACACTCCCCATTGGCTCGCGCGCGTGTTCGGGCTGCCAACACACGACGGTCCTCCCGGAGACCGACCGATGATCCGACAGCAACTAGCATTCTCAGTCTTCGGGCTCTGTATTGCGGGGGCGGTAATCGCCGAAGCCGCGCCACAGAACGCTTCCAACGAAGACACGGACTGGACGCTCGACTCGTCGGCATTCTGGCAGTCGTCCGGCAGCGGACCAGGCGGTGGTTCCACCTACGCCATCAGCGACCGCAACATATTTGGCGACACGGAGGTTCTCTGGCGGGGATTCCTCTCCGGCATGAGATCCTCGACGTCAATTCACGAACGTTTCATAGAGCCCGTGGGAAACCCCATCTACTTCGAAAGCCCGTTCATAGAAACGAATATGAAGTTGTTCTACGTGTGGCACGACTTCCCCAGCAACGGCCAGATCGGTGGTGGCCAACTCAACGCCTGGTCCGCCCAAATTCGCCTCGCCTTAACCGATCGCCTCGCGTTCATCGCTACCAAGGACGGCTACAGTGATCTCAACGCCGGGATACTCCCCCGGGCTTCCGGCTGGAACGACTTCAGAATAGGCCTCAAATACGCACTGATCGTCGACGAACCCAACAACTTCGTCCTCACCGCAGGCCTGCGGTGGGAATGGCACAAGGGAAACACTGATATCCTGCAAGGCGGCAACGCCGGCGAGAATGAGTTGGCCCCGTTCATCAGTGTCGCCGACGTGTGGGGTCCGGTGAACTTCATCGGATCGCTCAGCGCGCGTCTTCCGTTCAACCAGGACGACGGCAACAACATTGTCAGTTGGGATCTGCACTTCGACATGGGCGAAGTCGCAGCCGACCTTCTCCCTGGGTTCGTCCCCCTGCTGGAGATTCACGCGCTCCATTACTTGAGCGATGGTGATCGCTTCCCCGTGGATTTCGGCGGGTTGGACTACTCAAACATCGGCGCCTCAAACGTCGCCGGCAGCAGCGTCTTCTGGGGCGACCTCGGTTTTCGCTGGAAACTCACGCCCAACGCATCATTGGGCGTCGCATACGGTTTTCCGATTTCCAACCCCGGAAACGACATCTTCAATCAGCGTGTGACGGTCGACGTGGTCCTCAAGTCTTAGTGCTGGAGTCCTGATATGATGAACAGAATCAGAAGAACGCTGATCTTCAGCGCTTGCATAATGCCCGCCATCATCCCGGTTTTGTGCGCGAGGCCCGTGCTTCGCCTGTTGACCCCGTTCCTGATCGACGGAAGCAACGATTTCCTGGTCGATGTGATCAACTTTGCCGCACCACTGGTGCTGCCGCGACACTTAGTCCTCACGTTTAGCGGCGACCCGAAGGGGAGCGTGTTCACACTATGCGCCGAACGGTAGTCGGAGTCATGGGCGGCGGCAACGTGAACCGCCCGACCGAGCTGGCAGCTTACCGACTCGGTGAATTGATCGCCCAACGGGGTTGGATCCTGCTAAACGGAGGCAGGGATTGCGGTGTGATGGCCGCCTCCGCGAAGGGGGCGACAGAAGCCGGCGGTACCGTAATCGGAATCCTACCGGGCACCGACACCCACGGCGCGTCCGGCGACCTCGACGTCGCCATCGTCACCGGTCTCGGCGATGCGAGGAATCTGGTTAACGTCCTATCCAGCGACGTCGTCATCGCCTGTTCCGGAGGAGCGGGTACACTGTCGGAAATCGCTCTGGCGCTGAAGAACGGAAAACACGTGATTCTCATGGGGTTCGACGCGGGTGTCGCATTGGAACCCTACCGGATTGGCGGCATGCTCACGTCGGCCAGTTCGCCCGAAGACGCGGTGAACCGCGCGGCGCGTGTTGTTTCGCCCGAATGAGAAATTCCACGACTCGTCGTGACGCAGAAATATCCCGGAGGCAAGTACATGATCGTACAAAACATGATATTCGTCGGTTTCAACAAACGCATCGCCGCGCTCGACAGGGACACCGGGTCCATCCTATGGCAATGGGAAGCGCCCTCAGGAACGGGCTTCGTGTCACTGTTGCTTGATGAGAATCGACTGTTCGCCGCAGTCAACGGCTACACCTACTGCCTCGACGCAACCAACGGGCAGCAGTTGTGGTTCAATCCGATGAAGGGCTTTGGTATG
>JAJDDU010000175.1 GCA_029260155.1 Phycisphaerae bacterium
AGTTCGCCGTCAACATCAATCAACAACGGAACGTAAGGGTGATTGAGGACATCCGATCGAACCTGAGTGCTCGCAACGGACGCCAGCACAGACGATCCAGCGATCTGCAAGACGCTCCGGTACAAACGCATGTTGACCGCAACGCTCACATCTTCCGCCGGTTGCACAGCCTCACTGCCGCAAGGAAAGCCTCGCCGTTTCGTCAACCGGGCCGCCCCAGCCGAACACAGCATGAGATCCTTCCGAACACTCAACTCGCCGCTTGACGCATCCGCAACGTTCCAAAACTCGTCAAGCCCGTACACGCTGTCTTGAAAGTCGTTGATGTGGAATCGCCCGCGACCCAGACGCTCGCTATCGCCCTGCCCCCCCTCGGACTGGCCTTCGGCGAAAAACTGAAACTCCATCGCCAAACTGCGGAGGTTCGAGGAGCACTTTATCATCTTCATCTGGCCACGAGCGCTGCTCATGACCGGCACCAAAATGCTGAGGAGAAGAGCGATCACCGACACGACGACCAGCGTTTCGACCAGCGTCACCGCGCGCACAGCCCCGGCGCGCGCCGTGCGGCACTGATCCGTGTGGCACCGAATCCTAGCCGGTAGTCCCGTCATCGTCCCCTTCCGTCGGGCCGGTCTCGGCCAATTCAAAACGCTTTACATCCTCCACGTCGACGTCACCGTCACCATCCAGATCAGCCAGGACGCAATCCGGCAACTCGTAGGGCACGCCACTTCCCGTGAAGCACCATTGTAACCGCTGGAAGTCGGCCAGGTCAACATCCCCGTCGGCATCCTGATCGCCCGGCTCGCTCACCAACAAAACATCCAGCGAATTGACCACGCCATCGTGACTCACGTCGTAAACACTGAAGTCATCCGCGAACCCCGAAATCGTGACCGCTCCGTCAACGACGCCGTCGTCCCCATCGTGCTCCTCAATGTGCTCGTCGATTTCCTCTCTGTCGTCGTTGTTGTTGCCGTCTTCTCCGTTCACGTCCCCCCTGGTCACATTCGGGAAAATGTCCGTCCAAACAAAGAACTCGCCGAGAGGATTCGGCGCGGTGTAGCTCGAACCCAGCAACGCCGTAACACGCCACTCAGCCGGCACGAGATAATCCGCGGGGGTCTTGTCCTTCCAGCCAATGATGATCTCCTCCTCCGAATCTCCAGAAGGGATTGAATCAAGAATGACCGCACTGACCATCAAGTCATTCAGCGCCTCCAGCACAGAAGCATGATCCGTCGGATCGTGGTTCATCGCCTGCGGCACTTCCCCGTGCATCAACGCCCAACCCACATTGGTGAGCGCAAACACGAACGAGAGTCGTGTCGTATCGCTGGCCACATCGTGGGCAAACTGCACGTAACTCTCCGGTGCGTACTGTCCCGCCACGGAACTGCCCTTGGCAACGCTAAACCTCTCGAATCCGTGGGCCCGGTGAAACCACGACGCCTCGATCATCCAGACCTCTCCCGCCTCGAACGTGAAGTCGGCATCGCCCGAGACAATCTCCACGTCACCTGCCACAAACTCCCCACCCAGCAATGCAACGTGAAACTCTTCGCCGTGGCGCTCAACGTAAGGCTCGCTATCAAAATCTCCGTCAAACGCTGAGCCATCCAAGGCAACCCGGTGCTCAAACACCTCTTTGTCCGGTGGCTGGCCTCCGAATCGAACGACATTCCCAAGGTAGCGATACTGTGGCGCGTCAATCTCGCCACCGGTATCGACGTCCAGGTCCATGTCGATCTCTATGAATCCGTAGACGGGATGGTCGCCGAACGCGAACGGTTCAAAATCAAGCGGATCAACGCTGCCCGGAGGGTTCATCAAACCGGCAAGGACCAAGTCCAGCCGGCCAAACTCGCCGTCCACCGAAAAATCACCCGCAAACACGTCAACCTGTGGCGCGACCGGATGCCACGTGCCCATAGTGACCGAGAGAAGATCCGCGGTTCGGTGCGCCGAAGTGTCGATGGGCCCTTGCGCGCCGAGGTCCGTCCGACGAATCACATCATCGCCGACCCCATCCGCTGTCGTCACCGAAGCAAGCCCGCCGGCAACGCTGGGCCGGGCAATCGACATCAGCAGAATCAAAGCACTCACCACCCAAAGCTTCATCCGCGAGGCCCCCCTGCCGCCGGCCCGTCGTCCGGATCCGTCTCAGAGAAAACGTACCCCACATTGCGAATCGTATAAATCAACTGAGGCCGCCCCAGTTTGTTGCGAAGGTAGTTCGTGTACACCCGAATCACGCCGCTGTCGCCCACTCCGTCCAGACCCCAGACCTCCTTGAAGATGCGCTCCTGCGTCACAACCTCCTCGGCGTGGCTCATGAAGTACGCGAGCAAATCGAGCTCACGCGCGGACAGCTCGGTTTCCTTCCCGCCGCGCCGAACATGACGCTTCATCAGATCCAGTTCAACGTCGGCGTAACGCAGTACGTGCAGGTGTCCGCTGCCCGCACGCCGCATGATCGCGTCAATGCGCGCGACCAATTCCTCGACCGCAAATGGCTTACAAAGATAATCGTCAGCACCACGCGCCAAACCGGAGATACGCTCGTCGATACTGTCCTTCGCCGTGACCATGATAATCGGCGTGCCCCTGCCGCAAGCGCGACAATGCTCGGCCACCGTCGCACCATCTCCGTCCGGTAGCGTGCGATCCAAAATGATCACGTCGAGGTCTTGCTTGGCACCAAGCAGGCGCTTCCCCTCAGCCACGGTGGCGGCATGATGCAGCGTGACGTTGCTCCGAGCCAAGCGACCTCGAACCGCATCAGCCACACGCGAGTCATCCTCAACCAACAGGACATTGTTAACGCCCGTAAGGGGCGATCCAGACCGCGTCGAGATGTCTGGTTGCACCCGACCGAGTTCGTTGTCCAGCCGCCCCGCAAGCATGCAGATACTCCGCCCAAATCCCGCGAACACCGATCAACGCAACCGAACCCGACGCAGCGTACCAGTATAGCACGCCGCCCCACGAAATACCCCACAAACTGCAAAGCCTGCAGCCCAAAACTCGACCCCGTGATTCCCGCCGCGTGCGTAGGATTTGTGCCCAATTTCGGACCGGATGCGCAACCAAGCGGACGCGCGCTGCGGCGGCCGGCAAGACCTACCACAATCAACAAGAATGCCAGTTATGCTGCAATTTCTGAGCTCACAGAAAGAGAGCCCAATGCGAGGTGATCTGAGAAGAGGCTCAGATGGGTCAACCAATCCCAGCTGGGGTCGGTGGCACTGCCCGACAGCGACGCTGCCAAGAGTATCGCGCCGGACTACGAGATGATGTGTTGCGTGTGATCGTCCGGCTGCCCAGTTCCGCCGTCGTAGTCAGAGCCCGACTTACGGAGAAACTGGTGACGACCGGGCTGCCCGGCTTCGGTAGGCCTGCTGAGCATTATCCCGACGGTCTCCAGCGCCTCGAGGACTTCCTGGCGAGTCGTCGACGGGTTTCGATTGCGGTAGTCATTGACCACGTGAACGATCTCATCCGCGAGACGATCAAACTCGCGGTGCCGGCGAACCATCTCGACCGCGTCCGCGGTCGACGGCTTCAGTTCGCAAACACGCTTGGCAATGACCAGAAGGGCATGGTCCGATTCGATCCTGCCGAGCTCGTCGAGAATCTCAGCCTTGTGAACCAACCATCGACAGGCCGAGTTGTTCGACAGCACAGAGGCTGCACGGGTTCGATGCACTTGCTTCGTGATCGTCTTCGATATTCTCATAGTCACCGCCTTCGGTACCGGAAAACCCACGAGCGGCACACGCCCAGGCAAATCGCCCGCTCGATGTACACAATCTACGATTCGTGACGCAGGCACGCCCCGCGAAACTTTAGCTAAAAAAAGAGCGGTTTGGAAACGCCTTGGCGAGTGTTTATTGGTCGGAGGCGAAAGAAAGCGCCGATCGGTGCTGGTGATCGCGCGGACCGCGTCAAGCGTAGCGCCGACGCACCCATCCAACCATCGCGAATCCGACCGCGCCGAGAAGCGCAGCCCCAGGGGCAGGAATCGCCGTGAAGCTGACCAATTGGTCCTGCTTGTGTACGGTCCGGGCAGCGTCGCCCCACACGTTTAGGACGCGTACCATGCCGATCCCGTTCGCGTTGGCAAACGCATCCTGGTAGAAATCGTCCATCAACGAGCCGTCCCCGATCGACCAGCCGCCGTCCGCGGTTGTCTCTTCCTCTTCCATGAACCAGATGACGTGCTGGAGTGCGTTGGCGGACGCAACCCTGCCATGACCGAGCGAACCGTCGTAGTCATACCCCGTCAAACTCTCGGAGATGAACTGCGAGTAGAGATAGGCAGTCGTCTCGTCGAGTGGGTCGGGACTCAGCGGACCTCCCCCGCCGCTGTCCGCAGCCGTAGTGATGTCGACGTAGTAGGTAACGCCGAAGTTGATGTGCTCGTTCTTCTCGATGCAGAACGTCTCGAAACCTGGGAATTCGCCGAGGCTGCTGGGAGCCAGCGGAAAACCGGCGTACGTCGCCTTGAATTCACCGCCACCCGTCGATCCGTGGCTGTTCGCCATGGTGATCGTCAGGTCGGCCATCGCGAATGACGGCAACACACAGAGTCCCGCCGCCAACGCGACCGACTGCAGTATTCTCTGAAACACTTTCCTTACCCCCCGCGTGCGGATGCTTGCCCCACGCCACCCCCGGATCCAAGCGAGTCGAGACCCCGGTCTCAACTCGCGCCGCAGTGTTCAGCCAAGCCTTGCATCACACTGTGCTTTGTCAGCTTAGGAAACAGGCGCGCAGAATCCAATGGGGAGGCCCGGCAATAAAATGAATATGGGACGTTGTGACGCGCATGTTCGGCCGCCCGACCGCCTACTTGCCAGCCGCGACCAGATCTGCGATGCGGTCGAGTCCGGATTCGATCTGATCCATGCCGATCGCAAAGGAAAGCCGGACATTCGCGTCCATGCCGAAGGCGCCGCCGGGAACGACGGCCACGCGCGCTTCCTCCAGCAGCTTCGCCGCAAACGAGTGACTCGATGTGACACCCAATCGAGCGTACGTGCCACTGACATCGGGGAACGAATAGAACGCGCCCCCGGAAGGATTGCACCGGACACCGTCGATCGCGTTCAGCCTGTCGCACATGAAACGCCCGCGGCGGGCGAATTCCTCACGCATGGCAGCGACGCAGGACTGATCTCCGTTTAAGGCCGCCGCGTAGGCGACTTGAGAAAACGTGGCCGCACCGCTGGTGTCCTGCGATTGCAGTTTCGCCATCGCCTTGGTCAATTCCACAGGGCCGGCCGCGAACCCCAACCGCCAACCGGTCATGCTGTAGGTCTTCGAAGCGCTGTTGAGTGTGATCGTCCGCTGATATGCGTCCGCGCTGACAGCCGCGAACGAAAGCAGCTCGGCGTCGGTAAAAACCAAGCGATCGTAAATCTCATCCGAGATAACTGCGACATCCGTGCCGGATAGAACCTCCGCGATCGCCCGCGTTTGATCCGCGTCGTAAATGTGCCCACCGGGGTTACTCGGGGAATTGAAGATGAACAAGCGCGTGCGGTCCGTGATGGCGTTCCGCAGTTGGTCGGGCGTTATGCAGAACCCAGCCTCCTGCTTGCCCTCGATAATCACAGGCACGCCGCCGGCTAATTTGGCCATCTCCGGGTAGCTCACCCAATACGGCGCCGGGATAATCACCTCGTCACCAGGGTCAAGCAGCGCCTGCATCACGAGATACGCCGCGTCCTTGCCACCAACAGTTACCAACACCTGCTGCGGCGAATACTCAAGCCCGTTCTCGCGATCGAGTTTGCCGCAAACAGCTTTCTTCAACGCAGCCAGCCCCGACGCGGGCTTGGAGTATTTGGTCTGCCCGTCGGTCAACGCCTTGCAGGCTGCCTCAACGATGTGCGGTGGCGTGGGAAAATCCGGTTCACCGGCGCCGAAGCTGATAACGTCGATGCCCTCCGCGCGCATCTGCGCAGCCCGCGCGGTGACCGCCAGAGTGGCTGATTCTGCTACCGATTGAATGCGCTCAGAAAGTTTCACGATCCTTACTCCGTTGGGTCCGTGGTGGGTTCGGGCGTCGGATTCACGATGATCGGCTCGGGCAGATTATCGATCGCGAGCTTCCGCGAACGTGACAGCATCGCGATCACCGCAAGCGCGATCATTCCTGAGTTCATCAGGACTTTCTTGCAAATCAAGATCTCACCCCCGCCGCACCCGCAATCGAATTTGATGGCACACAAATCGATGTCGCCCGCACCATATACGCCTGCCGCCCGTATCACAATCGCCGTGGTGAACACTACCAGCATAGCCAGGATCGTGAAAGCCGCACCCCGTATCCACAGACCGGCCAGCAGGAGGTTTCCGCAAATCACCTCCAGCCACGGCAGGATCACGGCCGTCAGGTTCATGTACTCCGGAGGCGCGAGCGGCAGCAGTTCGTATTCCTTCACCAACTTCAGAAACTCGACAGGGTCGCCTATCTTGTGGAATCCGTAGAGGATAAAGAGATTCCCCAGCACGAGCCGCGCCGCAATCATCGGCAGGTGCGTTCCGTCCAGACGCTTCAGCAGAGACGGTGTTTCACTCATCCCACGCACCCTCTTCCGATACCGATTCGTCGCTTTCCCACGCGCCCTCTTCGGTCTCCAAGTTGTCGCCTTCCCACGCTTCCATCCCGCCCTCGAACACGCGTACCTTACGCAAGGGAACGTCGCGTTCCATCACGAACTCGGTGGCCAGTAAGATGCTGTCCTCGCATTCTCCGCCGCCACAATATACGACGATGAGCTCAGCCTGCTCGATCGCGGTTTGGACTTCTTCGAACCCAATGTCCGAATTGTATCGGTCCACATGCAACGCGCCGGGGATGTGAGCTTCGGCGTAGTGGTCGTCATCGCGGGCATCCACGAACACCGTCTCGCCAGTGCCGAATTCGGCGCTCTGGTAGAAATCGATCATCTCGTCGAGCGTGACGACGGGGAAGGGGTTTTTCGCCGGCTCTTCAGCCTGCGCGGGCAAGTTGAGCGTCTGGAAGTAGTTCTTTCTGATTCCGATCGAGTCCTTCGACCGCACCACGTTGTAGCCCAGCCCCAACGCAGACGCCCCAAGAACGATGGCGATAGCAGGGAAAACCGTTGATTTCATGATTCCGAAAACCTCCCGTCCACAGTCTCGAACACCAGCCATTGTCCAAACGCCAGCCGTCTCAGTCAAACACGCCCATCGGCTCGTTACGACGGCGAAACACACGCTTTCCCGAGAGGGTCCGCGAAGGAGCCGGCACGCTTCGGCGGCGAGTCGTAACGAGCGGCAGCGGCTAGTTTGGAACCCACCCACCAATCGCCCTTCGACGCCCCGGCGCGGGGCTGGGCGTTGCCGGGTTTCGGCATGCGGACGTCGTCCAATGCGTCGCGGACCCGCCTGGGGGTTGGATGCGTAGCCGTTGCGATGCTGCGTCTTGCGGTCGCACACATCCCTGGAGAGATTCCAGTGGTACTGTCCATGAAGCTATAGTAGCGAGGGCGTCTCCCACCGGCATCGGGTAGCGTTCGCCGGTGTGCATCCGGGAAAACGGCTAGGCCGAAGCAGGAAAGGAGACGCCGATGGATCTCAAGAGCTACTGTGCCATGGATCTGCATCATAGTCACACGGTCATCGAAGCTCAAACGGCTGGGGGCAAGGTGCGTCTGCA
>JAJDDU010000176.1 GCA_029260155.1 Phycisphaerae bacterium
TTTGTCTTCTCCCAAAGAACTGTGACTGGGCGCAAAGCCTACCACGGTGGGGCCATTGGATGCAATAGTGAGATGCACCAGAAGACGTTTGTAACGTAAGCTGAGTTGATCGTTTTTTTGCGGTGGTCGTCGGTTTGTGCGGCGCCGTGGCGCGCAAGCCGCAAGTGGCGCCTGTAAGACTAGCCCACAGCGGTGGGCCGCTGTCCTGCTTGGTCGCGTTCAGAGTGCCTTCCGAGGCCCGGTTCCAATTGCCATGGACGGTACTGTTAATAGAATACGGTGACGATCAGATGCGCGTCGGCCTTTTTGGCCTCCCAAACTCCGATCGTCGACGATGCGAACTTGATTTCGATGTCAGGGTTGTCGTCGGCCCAGTCGTTGATGTGCTTGTCCATGAAGCCCACCGCGCCGTCGTTGAGTTTGGCGTGAAAGGTACGGCATCGCGTCGCGATGGGCTTGCCTTTGATCAGCGGACGTTTCAGGTGAGAATCGTCCTGCAACGCCACCGCGCCGGCGAACGACTCGCCTCCCATCGCAGCGAAGGAGACCATAGACTCACTCGGCGATGGAGTGTCCGCGTCGACGGTAATCGGCGTGAAATCCTCGCCTTCCCCCGGAGCACGAATAGTGGTTTGGCCAATGAACTGCTTTTCGCCGGTGTGATGCAGCTTCTTGTAATCGGCAAGACAGAACGGGCAGCGCAGCATGCCTCCGACCTCCGCCGCTTTGCCGGATTCAACATGCTCGGGGTACACGCTCGCACCACAGGCGCCACAGGGTTGAATGTCACTATCTGATTTGGGCATGTATCACCTCGCGTCTAGTTTACGGGACGATACTATCCGCCACCGGCGTAGGAAGTCAAAGGGTAAGCCTGACGTCGCATGTACGCCTACGTCGACTGGAACGCCCGCAGGAGTTCCACGCCCGACGAAGTCCCCAGTCGGGAAGCTCCTGCGTCGATCAGCGTCATCGCCGCATTCAGCGTACGGATGCCGCCCGAGGCCTTGACTTTTAGAGGGGCGGCGTGGCGGCGCAACAGCGCGACGTGCGTTGCGTTTGCTCCGCCGGACGGGTGGAATCCCGTGGACGTTTTGACGAAGTCCGCCTCTCCTTCCGCGCAGCAGCGACACCCCAGGATTATCTGCTCGTCTGACAACGCGGTCGTTTCGAGGATCACCTTGAGGATATTTCGCCCGCCCCGCCCGTGTACCGCGCACGCGACATCGTGGATTGCCTGCACAACGGCCTGCTTGTCGCCGTCCACCAAGCCACCCACCCACGCGACCATGTCAATCTCAGTTGCCCCTGCGTCGACCGACCGCCTCGCTTCGTCCGCGATCGTCGCGCCAACGCCTGCCCCCAGTGGAAACCCAGCCACCGAGCCCACGCGGACCCGCGATCCCTCCAGCCGACCGGCCGCCCGCGCGACATACACCGGATTCACGATGACGCATCCGAATCCCAATTCGATCGCCTCGTCGCAAAGGCGGTCTATTTGGCTGCTTGTCGCTTCCGGTTTGAGAAGCGTATGATCAATCGTCTGCGCAAACTCGGCTGCGTTCATCGAATCCTCATTCCTCACCCGAAAAAGACCACCGTTCAGCGCAAGCGAACCGTTCTCGGCCTCCCCCCGCCGCTGGGGACTGTCGGCGGCGACGTCTCCCACACTCCGGGCGGTCGATGGCCGCACTTCGGACAAACGCCGCCTTTCATCACGTTTTCCAATACACTGAACCCAATCCGCCGAATGAGCGTCGTGTCACATTCGGGGCAGTGCGTGCATTCGTGGTCACCGAATGCGCCGGGCATGTTCCCGGGATAGACGAATTTCAGTCCTGCGCGTTTGCCGATGTCGCTTGCGCGCAGAAGGCTCTCCGCCGTCGTCGCAGGCGGACCGGTCATCTCATAATCTGGGTGAAAAGCCGTCACATGCCACGGGATGTCCACCGAAACGCCCGCGATGAAATCGGCGATCCGCGAGAGTTCATCGTCCGAGTCGTTCATTTTCGGAATGACCAGCGTGACGATCTCGATCCAAAAGCCCATTGTCTTGAGCAGGCGGATCGTGTTGAGCACGTTTTCGAGCGTTCCACCGAGCTTGCGGTAATTGCGATCATCGAAGCACTTCAGGTCGACCTTGTATAGCGTGACCAACGGCCGAATATACTCAAGGACCTCCGGTGTGGCGTTTCCATTGCTGACGAACCCGCAAACAAGTCCACGCTCCGTCGCCTCCCGAAAGATCGTCATGGCCCAGTCTGCGGTGATCAGCGGTTCGTTGTACGTGCTCACCACCACGGGTGCGCCATGTTGGACGGCTAGGTCAGCCACTTTCGCCGCTTCGCACGAACGCGGCGTGGAGACGGCTTTGTCGTCGCGCAACACCTGACTGGTCACCCAGTTTTGGCAGAAACTGCAATGAAAATCGCAACCCAGCATGCCAAACGACAGTGCGTCGCGGCCGGGATAGGCATGGTAGAACGGCTTCTTCTCGATCGGATCAACCTGAAGACCCGCGACATAGCCAGCCGGTGCACGTAGCACGCCGTGTTCGTTGAAACGCACGCGGCAGACCCCCGTCCGCCCGTCATGAATCACGCAGCGATGCCCGCACGCGACGCACCGTACCGCGCCGTCGCCCTCGTCAACCACGAGTTCGGGCGAGGACGCCATCGTCTTTTGACTGAGGATTGCCTTGAGGCTGGTTTCTGATGACATCGTTACTATGAACCTCTCGCCGCTGGTCTGCAATTCACTATACCACATCGTCACCGCCGCGAACGATTGCACATACCGTCCGACTCCGCAATAATCACGGCGAGCAATGAAAGACCACAGCCACCACAACAACGCCCGCGGCGACCATCGACCGCGCTCTCCGCTTCAAGTCGAGTTGTTGGAGCACATGCCGTTTTCCGTCTCCGCAGTGGCGATGGGCTTGGTTTTCGCAGGCTTGATCTGCTACATGGCACCTGGGGCGGGAGACGCTCATGTCACCCACGACCACGGCCCTGACGGGGAATACGGCCTGTTTCATCTGTTCCACGCGGTACACATGTTTTTTTCTGCGGCTGCGACCACCGCGATGTTCTCTCGCTACGACCGAAACTCCATCAAGGCGGTGATTGTCGGCGTGACCGGGGCCGTCGGCGTTTGCGGAGTCAGCGATATCGCCGTGCCGCAGATTTCGCTCATGCTCATCGGACGGGCGGCTGAGTGGCATATTTGCGTGATTGAGCATCCGGGATTGGCTCTGCCCTTCGCGGTAGTGGGCGTGTTTGTGGGTCTGGCTGCGGCCTCAGGCGTGTCGCGCAGCACGCTTTTTAGCCACTCGCTGCACGTGCTGGCGTCGACGATGGCGAGTATTTTCTACCTGATTGCACCTTTCGGACCCACCGAGTGGTTCGGCGAGTTGGGGAGAATCTTCGCTTTCGTGATTGTCGCGGTGATGGTTCCCTGCTGCCTGAGCGACATCGTCTTTCCGCTGCTGATGTCCAAGGAAGGGCGGACCCAGGCGTTGGCGGCCGGCCACGCGCACTAGTGCGCCGTTACGATTTACGTGATGGGTGGCATCTATGAGCGAGTCTCCGTCAAGAGGGTTGCGGGAAGAATTCGGGATCTTTCCAAGCATCTATTCGGCATCGCCACCAGGACGTGCCATTTAACGATTTCGAGTCGGCCCCATTCACGGTCGCGGCGTCTT
>JAJDDU010000177.1 GCA_029260155.1 Phycisphaerae bacterium
CGGCAGAGATGAGCTGGACCATTTCCTCGGGACGCGATTGGCCCATGCCATCGAACTATCATCGTGGCTGGACTCCGTCGACGCGCTGGTTTGTGTGCCTACGCACTGGAGTCACTCGATCGGCCGGCGATACTACGGCCCGAAAGTTCTCACGCGCGCCGTGTCCCGCTTGACGGGAATCCCGACGGCTCCTGTACTCCGACGCGTCGCCGGCGGGCCGCATCAATTCGACGTGCCGCTCAGCGACCGAACCGCCAACGTCCGCGGCAAGTTCGGCCTGATGCCCGGCGCCCGCGTTGAGGGAGCCCGTCTCTGCCTGATCGATGATGTCGCCACGGTGGGGGCAACGCTGAACGAGTGCGCCCGCGTGCTCAAGCGAGCGGGTGTCGCGGCGGTGTATGGAGCGGTGATCGGCCGCGTAAACACCGCGCACCGGGGGCATCTGCCCCGCCGGTAGTGAATCAGCCACAGAGCACATGCTTCTCGGATGTCCGCGCAGGGTTAAATCCGTGCTTCGCGAATGAGCGAAACGGCGGTATGCTGCGTGATGTTCGGGCAACGGAAGACACTGGGCGGGTCGCGGGGTTCACTCCACGACGGGCAACAGATCCGCGTACCCCCGGAAAGAGGCAGTGTGCATGATGCGTGTCATGGAATCACTTACCCGGTTGTTGCGGCACGGGCCACGCAGCTTGGTCGCGTGCGCGCTGTTGACTTTGGCATTGGCTTCTTCCCGGTCACTTGCGGGGCGCGGCGCGGGGGACAGCCTCTATCACCAAGAGTGGCGATGGGCCCGATTCGACGAGCAATCTGGATTGCCATCAGCGCACGTTTTCGATGTCGTCGAATCAACCGCGGGCACGCAGTGGGTGCTTACGAGTAAGGGAATCGCATGGTACGACGGGTTCTTGTGGCAGGGGGTGGCACTGCCTCAAACGGCCACCATCGAGCCGCCCGCCCAGATTGTCGCGGATTCGAAGGACCGCATCGTGGTGACGACCGGAGGCTCGGTTTACCGTGGGAATCAGCATGGAATGGTCCGACTATTCCCGACAGAAACCGGTCAGCAAAACACAGAGGTGACAAGTGCGGTCCCCGTCGACGGAGATAGGGTGCTCTTGCACTCCTCGCTTCGCACGATCTCGCTGTGGGAAAACGGTAAGGCGACTCGTCTCGGAATCTCAGATACGCTTGAGTCCGCTTGGGACAACTCCAAGACGATGTATCGCCTTCGAGACGCAAGCGTGTGGCTTCCCACCGCATCCGGTGCGTACGCCTGGAATGGGCGAGACTTGGAATTGCGGATTCGCCGGCCTACGCGCTTCCTCCAAATCGATGACTCCGGGGCTATTCTCGCCGGTGCGCCCCGATCTTCATCGCAGTCGATGTGGGTTTGGCCGGAAGAGACCGCCGTCGAAGTTCCCGAAGAGGCCCATGGGTGGAACCTGCGGGCCGTGGATGTCGCGCCGAACGGGGACGCTATCGTCGTTTACCACACCGGCGAGATGCGGGTTCGCAGCGATGGCGTTTGGGCGTGGCTTACGCCGCTGCCGTGGGAACTGGTCGACGTTACGTTTGTCCGTTTTAAGCGCAACGGCGACCTATGGGCAGGCACAAACCACGGACTCTTTCTCTGCCGCCGATCGCTGTCCCGTTGGGAGCGGCGCGACTTTGATCGCTCGCACATCAACGCCTTGCTGCGGGCGAGCACCGGCGATCTGTGGATCGCCCACAGTCACGGGTTGGCGATTCATCACGCCGACGGAACCGAGGACGAGCTGTCCTCGATTGGCGACATCTCGCTACGGATCACGACCGGACTAGCCGAGGACGCCGAGGGGGCCATTTGGATATCGAGCGGCGGAGCGTTCACCGGCGTTTTTCGGCTGCGGGATGGGCAGTGGCAACGCTACGGTCCGCCTGATGGGCTGCCGGAAGCGCGGTTTCACAAGATCGCGAAGGACAGGCGAGGGCGCCTCTGGTTCTTGGGACACGCTCCGGAAATGCCGCCGACGAGAGATCATCCCGATCCCGGCGCGTATGTTCACGACGACGGCGAGTTCGTGCGATGGGGCGTGCCCGAGGGGCTGCTCCACGGTCGCGTCTACGCGTTCGTGGAGGGTATCGATGGAAGCTACTGGTTCGGGACCTTGGGTGGATTAAGTCGCTGGAAGGCCGGCCAATGGACCCATTGGCGGCGACACGAGGGATTGCGGGACAACAAGATCTTCACGCTTGCCGTTGGGCCTGATGGGCGAATATGGTTCGGCCACCAACACGCGGTCGGCCTGGGGTACATCGACGAGCAGGAGCATCCAGTGTACGTGGACTCCGCAGAGCACCTCGGGCATGCGGGCATCTGGGATCTTCAATTCGCCCCCGACGGTGCTCTGTGGATTGCGACCGACCGGGGATTGGGACGGTATCACGACGGCATGAGTTCTCTGTTTGACTCGTCCGTCGGTGCTCGCGGATTGTATTTGTGGCCGCTGCTGCCGGAAGAGGGCGAGATCTACGCGGGCACACAAGGCGACGGGTTGCACGTGCTGGACCTTTCGGAAGCGCGGAATCCGCCGCCCCGAGTGACCATCCATCCGGCGGTTTTCTCCGGATCGGACACGCTCGTTAAATGGACCGTTCATCCCTTTCAAGCGGAGCAACCCTGTTCGAAGGTCGGCACGCGATTCCGCGTGGATGGCGGTGCCTGGTCGCAGTGGAGCAGGACACACGCGGCAGTGCTCCCGGAACTGAAACACGGCGACCACACGCTGGCGGTCCAAGCGAAGAGCCTTTTCGGAAAAGTGGATCCCGAGGGCACCCGCTTGACGTTCGGCAAGCCGCCGCCTTTCGTGTTCTCGCGAACAATTCTCGCCATCGCCGCGGCGGGGACGCTGAGCGTCATTGGCGCTTTGGCGTTGTACTTTCGCGAGCGGCGCCGGCAGATTGTCCTTGTACGGGCGAGCGAAGAGAAATACCGCGGCATCTTCGATGACTCCATCACCGCGATTTACGTGTTCGACGGCGATAAGAAGTTCGTGGATTCAAACAGTGCGGGCCTGCAACTCCTGGGCTATTCCAGAGAAGAGCTCCTCGGGATGCACGTTCCCGACGTCGACGCAGACCCGGGCGAGGTCCTTCCTGTACATCAACAACTCCTAGACGGCACGCCGATCGTCAACTATGAGCACCGGCTGAAACGAAAGGACGGTGAGATCATCACGGTGCTCAACAACTCAAGGCCGCTTACTGATCCGCAAGGCAATGTGGTCGGAATGCAAAGCACCCTCATCGACATCACCGAACGCAAGAAAGCCCAGGCGGCAATCGCTCGCGCCAAGGAGGAATGGGAGCGGACTTTCGACGCAGTGCCGGACCTCGTGTCCATTGTCAACAAGCACTGTCAAATCGTCCGCGTGAATAAGGCCATGGCGCAGCGGCTGGGCCTCGAACCGGAGGAGCGCGAGGGAGAGCACTGCTATACGTGCATTTGTCCTGCCAAGGGACCACCGGCGGGGTGCCCGCACACCGATCTCCTCAGCGACCGCCAAGAGCACACTATTGAGCAGTCCATGGAGTCACTGGGCGGCGACTTCCTGGTCACGATGTCGCCATTGTTCGATTCCGATGGCGAATTCACGGGCAGTGTACACGTGGCCCGTGACGTCACTGCGCGCAATCAGGCCGAGGAGAAACTCCGCCTTTCAGAGGCAAAGTACCGGACTCTGTTTGATCACGCTTACGCCGCAATCCTGGTCTTCGATCTCGACGACGAAACCATACTCGAAGCCAACCGGCAAGCGTGCGAAATCTACGGCTTTAGCCACGATGAGATGATCGGAAAAACGTTGGATCTGTTCCAGCCGCCGGAACGCCACGGGCGTAGCAAGACGTTGGAGATCCTCAACCAAACCCCGCCGCACGGGCTCGAACTCGTCCACTACCGCAAGGACCGCACCCAAGTGTTCGTCGAGGTGCGCGCCACCATCGTGGAATACGGAGGGCGGGAGGCCGTCCTCACCATCAATCGCGACATCACGGAACGAAAATGCGCCGAAGAGGAACACAAGAAACTGGAGGAACAACTCCGACATTCGCACAAGATGAAGTCCATCGGGCAGCTCGCAGCCGGTGTCGCACACGAATTCAACAACCTCCTCGTCGCCATACTCGGAAACGCTGAGTTCCTGCTCACCAAAGTCACCGACGTCCAGACGCCTGAGTTCAGGCAACCGCTCGAAGACATCAACACCTGTGGCCAGCGCGCTGCATCGCTCACGCAGAGGCTATTGGGCTTCGCCAGAAAAAGAACTTCGCATATCAAGCCCGTAGACTTGAACGCCGTCGTCGAAGGGGCTGACCGGCTGATCAAGCAACTCCTCGGCGAGCGTATCACACTCCGCACCGATCTTGACCCCGATCTGCGGAGCGTCGAAGCGGACGTGACGGAGATGGAGCAGGCCGTCATGAACCTCGCCATCAACGCACGTGACGCGATGCCGGAAGGCGGTGCGATTACCATCCGAACCCAAAACGTCTCGTTCGACGAAGCTTATGCACGGGCGAATCCCGACGCGCGTGGCGGGCCGCACGCCGAGTTGGTTGTCGAGGACGACGGTTGCGGGATGACCGCCGAGACCATTGACAGGATCTTCGAGCCGTTCTTCACCACCAAGCCCCCGGGGGAGGGGACAGGACTCGGGCTCTCAACGGTATTCGCCGACGTCACCAAACTGGGTGGTCATCTCAACGTGGAAAGCACCGTGGGTGCGGGGACGAGAATCCGCATTTACATTCCCTGCGGCGCGACCACGGGAAGCGTACCCGCGGCAACCGATGACGCGCCGGAGCTGGGCCGTCTACGCGGCGATGAGACGATTCTAGTGTGCGACGACGCCGAAGCTGTCCTCAAATCGACTTCGCTGCTCCTCCAGACGGCAGGCTACACCGTGCTGACCGCGCGCGGTGGACGCGAAGCGCTGCAATTGTCCCTATCTCACGCGGGGGCCATCGATCTGCTGCTCACTGACGTCATCATGCCGAAGATGAACGGTCCCCAACTTGCGGACGCTCTTGTGCAACAACGCCCGGGGATCAAAGTGCTCTACATGTCGGGATGCCCCTCCGACGTCTTCAATGCCGGCGTAGTCCAGGGTGAACGTGTCGAGGTCCTACAGAAACCATCGCCAAGCGGAGTGCTCGTTCAGAGTGTGCGGGAGATTCTCGACAAGCCGACACGCACGAAGCACACTGGCGAAAAGACCGTCTAGGTGCGCCCTACTGCCCGGAATCGACGTCGATCTCCACCGCAAGATTGCCGGACGTGTAATACTGGGCCGTCACATCCCACCCGACCATGGTCTCTTCCAATGTGTTCGCATCGCCGCTGAAAACCGTCTCGGCATAGACAAACAACGTCACCAATCCCGAGCCGGTGTCGATCGTCAAGTTGTAATTCGGGGCGTCAACAGCCGTGACGACTCCCGCGGACTCTCCGTTAACCTCGCCGCCAGGCAGCGAATGCATCTCGAAATCCAGATCGGTCGCGTCGTTCGCGGTGAGCGAAACAGTGTAGTCAAAGGGGTAGAAGTACCGGATCATAGAAACCGGCGTTACAGTGTATGTCCCATCGCCCAGCCCGGCGAAGTCATAATCGCCATTGCCATTGGTCGTCGTGCTATCGGCCGCCAGACCGCTGAGTTGGACATTTATGTTGGAAGCTCCATTACCGCCACTCCAAGCAATACGCCCCGAAATAGCACTCACGCCACCCAGCGAAAGATCAACAGAGCCGATCGCCTGTCCGGCTGCAGTGATCGAGACCGGGTTGAGTGTGTAAGCGCCGTATGGCTCGTCCACATCAGGAATCTGATTGCCGTTCACATCCAGAAACGCGCTGACATCGTAAGACCCGGCACGGTCGACCAGGAGTTGGAACGGCCCGGGCAACGCGAGTGCTGCTTCGTATTGCGCGGTCGTAGTCCCCGCACCCGTCGCTCGGACCACGAACGTTCCGATTTCTGTCCCTCCGTACGCGACCGCCCCCGAGATCGTCGCCGGCGGGTCCAACGGCGGCTCACCTCCATCAAAGAGCAGTTGAAACTGCGATAGATCTGCCATGTCCACGTCATCATCGCCATTGAAATCGAACGGTTCGCATCCCGACGCAGCCGCGACGCCGCTCGGACCGGTGAAGCATTCTTCGAAGATTCCGTAGTCGAACAGGTCAACGTGACCGTCGCCGTTGTAATCCGCCGAATTAACCGTGCCGCTCTCGAACGGTCCCATGTCGATCAGGGGGGATGCCCCATTTCCCACGTCCGGCGCCGTCGGGTCATCGAGGTATCGATAGCTACCGTCCAGATCCCGAAACAGCTGAGCAGCTAGCGCGGTGTTGTCCCCGGCATCGATACAAGGAGACCCAGCCAACAAATGGAAGTTACCAGCCGCGCCGTCTGCAAAGAGCGGGTCTGACGCAGTGCTGCCCGGGAAATTGGCCGGGTTCGGCGGATCCTCGCCGGGCTCTGCCACCAGCATGTTCATGATGCAACAATGAGAAATCGTCGCGCCGGAAACCTGCGACGCACCAATCGTCCCACGATTGTCCGTATTGTTCCATAGGATGCAGTTACGCGCCGTCATCGTCGTCGCGCCATAAGCCCCGACTCCCCCCGCATCCTCTGCAGTGTTGCCGTAGAAAACGCAGTTCGCAATGTCGACAGTGCTTCCAGCAAATGAGGCGGTCGCTATTCCACCTCCCTGCCCACCCCAGCCAAAGGTGCTGTCAAACTGTGGCGCGCGGTTGAGGGCGAAAACCGAGTTGGTGATCGTCGCGTCTTTCCATGTGAAGATAGCGCCACCCTCGTTCGAAAGATTGTTTGTGAAAACACATCGGTCAATGGTCATGTGGCCATCCCCGAAGTGGTCGATCGCGCCCCCGTAGGCACCGTTGTTTCCCTGAGCGTAGAAACCCCGCGCGACGTTACCAGTGAAGAGCGAGTCAACGATCGTGAGTTCACCAGAGCCCCAATGTGCGATCGCGGCACCGGCCGCTTCCGGCGCCCCGCTCGTGCTGCCGATGCTGGTATTGTATTGAAAAGTACATCCATCGATCGTGACACCGGCGAGATTGTACGCATAAATCGCGCCTCCCTTACCGATATGCACATAGTTGCCGGTAAACGAGCAGTTCACGAAGCGCGGATCCCCGTCCCACACAAACACTGCGCCGCCCGACGCAAAGCCGGACAGATTGCCAGAGAAATCGCAATTGGCTACCGTAAGCAGCGCGTCAGTCAGAGCCATTCCCGCTCCACCGCCATTCGTCGAGTACCCGTTGACGATGCCGAAACCGTCGAGCAATGTTCCCTCGCCGAGATTCTCGCCAGTCACCACATGCCGGCTGTTGTCAACACTGTTGCCCCAGTTCGGCTCGTCGTCTCCGTTTAGATCGCCCGTAAGCGTCGTGACATTCGCGCCCCAATCTCGCTGTCGCTCGTCAACCTCACCGCCGGCAAACCCCCCGTACACCTTGAGACCGTCGCGCAATGAAAACGTCGCGTCCTGGTTTCCGCCGGGCTCAGCCGGTGCATAGCTTCCCGCCGCGACCCATATCTCGCCGATGTCGACATTCTGAGTCGCCTGATCAAGCGCGGCACGCAGCTGAAGTTGCGCGTCCCCCCAAGACCAGCCATTGCCGCTGCCGACCGCAGACCCGTTCACATAAAGGCGAATGCACTCATCGGGAAACCCGTTTCCGTTCGCGTCGATGCTCGTGCCGGAACTGACATCGCATTCGTCGGCGATTCCGTTCCCGTTGCAGTCGTTTTCACACTCGTCCGGCACACCGTTCACATTGCAGTCGTCACTCGTCCCCGCGGCGATGTCGCAGTCGTCGGACGCGCCGTTCGCATTGCAATCCGTCTCGCACTCGTCGGGTATTCCGTTGTCACCACAGTCGTTGCTCGTCCCGTCGGCTAGATCGCACGCGTCCGGAACTGTATTCGCGTTGCAAT
>JAJDDU010000178.1 GCA_029260155.1 Phycisphaerae bacterium
CGATCATCTCGATCCGCGCCTCCTCGACGTGCAAGATCATGTCGATCAGTTCCTGCGGCGCCTCCAACTCCGTAAGCCGCTCGACGCAGTTCGCGGCGATCATCGTGATTCTTTCGCTGCGATTCCCCGCGAGCTCAGTGATCCGCCCAATGCAGTTGGCAGCCACTTCCGCAGCCTGCACCTCTTCGCCCGCTTCGAGCAGATGGTTGATGCGTCCGATGCAATGGTTGGCCTGCCGGTGCATCTGATGGCTTGTTCGCATCGCGATACGCGTAATGTGCACCCTGCAGTGATGCGCAATCGCCGCAGGCGTCGGTGTGTTCGGACCCTGCTGGGCGAGAACGGGAACAGCCAGCAGCGCGACCACCGCAGAACACATGGCCATTCGTCTCGTAAGCATTGGATATTCCTCCTCTTAGCCCGCCTCAACTTCGCAGTCACAAACCATGTGACCTGCACCGCGAGGCAAAACGTCCGATGTGGGATACTATTGCGCGGTTGCGTCACGAAATCAATCTTCGACAAGATCGAGGTCGTCCATTTGCCGTTCGATGAGTGCGTCTCGGCGCTCGAGGTCGCGGGCGAGGCGCTTCTTGATCGATTCGAGCCGGCGCTCCAATCGACGAATCTCAATCTCACGGAGCTTTTGTTCCACATCCATCCGCTTGGCCACAAGATCGCGAACTCCCGCGCGAATCTCGGCGCGACGATCGGGGTCGTCCGTATCGAAGTGAATGTCGGCGCGACGATGGATCTTGAAGCTCAGACGTTGCTCGCGAATCATCAGCTCCCCCGCTTCCGGATTGCGCTCGAACGCGGTCATCATGCGGTGCAGCCTCGGCATCATCTGTCGCATGCGACTCTCGAACACAGGCTGATCCGTCGTACGCAGCAAGCTGAGGTTGCGGTGCTGCTGCGGAAAGTGCGTTTCGACAAACGCAAGCACGGAGTCGACGTCGGTCGCGACACCTTCTCCGCCCTCGAACGCCCCCGCCGGTCGCCCCTTCGGTCCGCCTGGGCGTTGCGGACCGCCCGGGCGTTGCAGACCGCCTGGGCGGCGGTGACGCGGCGCCCTCTCCTGCCGGTCCCCGCGCATCCCGCGCGGAGGCCTGTCCCCCGGTTTTCGTTCCTGCCCCAAGGCCTCCGACATCCCCAACCCCATGGCCGCTACCACGACGACAACCGTCGCCATGCGCCAAAGGCTACCCCGATTAGTACGATATTCACGCCTCATCACATCTGCTCCTGTGAACCAAGCTCGTCAGAGAGGGAATCGAGATTCTCGCCAACGCCGTCAATCCAATCGGTAGTCCATTCCGCATGACTCATCGCAAGACCATCGTCGCCCAAGTCGTCCACGTCTCGGTCGAGTGCGCTGAGACTGAGATCGAAATCGCTCGTCGCGCGCGTCATCGTCTGCACGAACGCGGCGAACGTCGGATCCACAGCCGACACCTGCTGCGTGTCCATCGCCAACCGAAACGCACCGAAGGCCACGGCGGCGGCAACGGCCAGCATCGGCCCAGCCAGCCGCCAGGGGGACCGTCGCCCAACGCGCTGCGGCAAGAGCTCGCGACGGACAGCCGCCTTGGCTGCCGATATCGCGGAGCGAGCTTCGAGTGCCTCATCGTGACACTCGCCACAAGCGGCCCGCACGACGTACTTGACGCGCTCGATCGCCAACGAGTCCGGTTGCGGCGTTACGCATTCTGCCAGCCACGCTTCGTCGCGTTCGATTCTCTCGATCAGTTTGTCGTGACCGTTCATCCCGTCGTTTCCATAATCTCGCGCAGCTTCGCAAGCGCGCGATGAGCACGCGCCAGCACAGTACCGACCGGCGCACTCACGATGGCTGCGATCTCCGCAAAACTCAGTTGCGAGAAATGCCGCAGCATGACAACCTGACGTTCCGGCTCGGACAATCTCTGCAACGCGGCTCCAAGCCGATCAACCTCGTCCTGCGTTTCAGGCGATCGGCCGATCTCCGCGCAACCGGCCGGCGGCTGCTCCTCAGTATCGCCATCGAGCACACCCGGCGTCGGTCGTCGCTTGATCCCCCGAGCTCGGTCGCGCAGCAAGTTGGTGGCGATGCGAAACAGCCAAGCCTCAAACTGTTGCCCGTGCGCGTAGCGATCGATGCTCCGCACCACGCGCAGGAACAACTCTTGCAGCAAATCCTCAGCTTCCTCACGCGACGCGACGAACCGGTAGAAGTAGCCGTACATCCGCCGCCCGAAGAGCTCGATGAGCTCGTCGAATGCGTCGGCGTCCTTCGCTTGTGCGCGCCGCACCAGATTGGCCAAGACCGGGTCGTCCATTCCGCAATTGTACTCCGCACCAGGCATAACGACGCAGGGGGCGGTTGATTGCAGGCGATTCTATACTCTCGACGGAAAATGCAGTGAAACTGCAAACTGGCCTCGCGTACCCTGCGCGCGGGATGGACCCGAAGTTTGGGCACCGATCGTTTGGGTGGGTTGAGGTGTTCGGCAGTCGTGCAGATAATGCCGCGTCTTTTGGAGACCCGAGGACGAGGACAAAGAAACGATGACGGATTTGGAAGCAGCCCCGAAGACGCGAAGACACAAAGGCACGGAGGGGGTTGTTTGGATCCTGGGATTCGTCGCGATCCTGCATGTCCCGAGTTTGTTCAACCCCTTTGTCGCCGACGATTATGTCTATCTGGGCACGGCGCACGATCTGACGTGGTCGGAGCTTCCGGGGCTGTTCACGTCGCCGACCATGGACACCGATGCGAGTAGCGTATGGTGGACGCCCGACGGCGTGCTGCCGTTCTACAGACCCATGGCAATCGTGACCTTCGCGCTTGAGTATCGGGTGTGGGGGATGAACCCGCTCGGATATCACCTAACCAATCTGGCGCTGCACCTGCTGTGCGTGCTCATGGTGTCGCGTCTTGCGCAGCGGGTGACGGTCGAGCGTATCGTCTCGCTGGCGGCCGCGCTGATCTTCGGTATTCATCCGGTACACAGCGAAGCCGTGCTTTGGATCTCGGGACGATTCGATGTTCTGGTCTCGGCGGCGGTGCTCGCAGGTGCGCTTTCGTATTTACGGTGGACCGATTCAGGCCGGTCCAAGTGGCCTTGGGCGGTTGTGGTGATCGGGCTGTATGTCGTCAGTTTGGGGAGCAAGGAGACCGGTCTTATTCTGCCGGCGGTGCTGGTGGCTGTGGAGTGTCTCCGCTGGCGGGGGCGGGACGCGGGCTACGACTTTCGTTCGCTGGCTGTGCTCGGATCCGTTTTGGGCGCGGTAGCGGTGGGCTACATCGCATTGCGCTTTTCGATATTCGGTGGCATGGGGGAGTTGCCGCCACCCTATGGCGTGGACCTGAGTGCTCCGACGGCGGTGTTTGTAATCTTGCGCACGGTCGCGCAGTACATTTTGGACTGGGTGCTGTTCCTACAGGTCGAGGCGTTTTACCTGGACGGTTTTTGGGCGGAACACATTCCGTTGCTCCTCGGTTGCGTCGGGGTAGCGGGGCTGGTGATTCTCTGGGCTTGGCGGCTTGCGGGGCGGACACTTGCTTTTCGAGTGGGTGTGGTTTGGGCGGCGATCTTCATGGCGCCGTCGTTGATGGCCATGCCCGGCGAGCGGAACATTTATCTGTCCTCCGCGGGGATCGCGCTGGCGTGCGGAGCGGTGTTCGGCGCGGTGTGGGATCGGGCGCGCAATGACGCATCGCGCAGGCGACATACGAGGCGGTTCGCGGTAGCGCTCGCGAGTTTTTGTGCCGCGTATGCGGTGTTCGATCAGGTTGTGATGTGGGGCGTCGCGGATGTTTCGCAAACGGTCTACGACGACCTAATGGCTGCACTTCCAGATCCGCCGCCGAATGCGCGCATCTACGTTGTCAATCAATGCCCGCTTGACGCTGGAGGTTTCATTCAGGGGGTTAGGCTGCACTACGGGCGCGACGACATTCTGGCGTTCGCACTGACGCTTGCTCCGCAGTTTCAGGGCACTACGACAGACAGCGTGTACCGTACGGGTCCTTCGACGTTGCGGATCGCGCGCGAGGGCGGGTTGTTCTTCGAGAGCTTCTTGGAGAAGTTCGCACTGTTCTCGAAGCCGGCATCCACCATGCCGTCATCGGCGCAGCGGCTGGGTTTGACATTGGAGTCTCCACCGAAGACGTTCGACGAGATCACCGAGATTGAATTGACGTTTCCGGGGGAATTGGATGATGGCAACACCTTCGTGTTCACGTGGGATAACAGTCGACTGCGCAGCTTGACGGATCTCTTCGAGCGTTCGCGGTGGCCGCGATTGGTGCGGTGCGACATTCTCGACACGCCCGTCGTCGCCGCGAAGAAGTAATGCTGTCATTGGCGCTGATCGCCGGGATTGGACGCGACGCGCGAACCGGCCGGAGACGGACGCCGAGCTTGAGGCGATTCGAAAATCGGTGAACCGCGAAGCACCCTTCGGCGACAAGAGCTGGCAGAATCGAATGGCCGGGCGATGTGGCCTCCGATCGACGCTCCGGCCCAGGGGACGACCGAGGAAGGCAAACCAAAAGTAGCCTGACCCCGCTGCTCTCGTTGGTCTTTGACCCCGTTGATCCGTTTACAGCCTCCTCCAGAAACCCCGCGAGTTCTACCGCCGCAACGGAGATCCCCATGCCCGTTGGTCCCGTCACCCGGCCTGAAGGCCGGGACTTTGATGGGTGTCGCCTGAAATACCTCAACTTAGCATCCACCACGCGAAGCGTATCTGTTTAGTCGGGGACGCTGCATCGATAGTAAGGCGAGATTCCTCGGTCGCTTCGCTCCTGTCGGAATGACAGGGCGCGTTCTTGCTACCGCGCGGGAGCTTCGTGGGCGTCCCAGCTTGCGCGAGATCTTCGTCGGTGGGCGAAGGTGATTGCGTCGTGGGCGATGTGGTAGAAGGCGGGGACGACGATCAGGGTGATCACGGTTGAAAAGGTGAGGCCCCAGGCGAAGCTGGAGGCGAAGGGGGACCAAATCTTGCTCGTACCGCCCCATCCGAGGGCGAGCGGCAACAAACCTAAGACCGTGGTGATCGTTGTTAGTAGGACCGGGCGCAGGCGCGTTGTGCATGCGCTGCGGATGGCTTTGTCGATGGCCAAGCCTCGGGCGAGCTCCTTGTTGATGAAATCGAGCAGAACGATCGAGTCGTTCACCACGACGCCTGTGAGGCCGACCATGGCGATGAAGGTCATGATGGTGAAGGGGTAGTCGGCCAGGAACAGCCCGCCGATGACGCCGACGCAGGAGAAGGGGACGACGACGATGATGATGAGCGGCTGAGCGTAGCTGCGGAACTGTGTGGCGAGCAGCAAGTAGATGATGACCATGGCCATGCCGTAGGCAGTCTTGAGGCTGTCGAACGAGCGTGCGGTTTCCTCATATTCTCCGCCGTAGGTCACTCGGACATCGGGTAACGCGGCTAACTGTTGTTTGAATTCGCTTTCGATGATTTCGTTTACGTTTTGGGCGGTGTTCTTGGTGGTGTCGATCTGGGCTCCGACGGTGACGACGCGTTTGCCGTTGACATGAGGGACACTTGCGTAGCCCTGGGACATATCGATTTCGCAAATGTCGCCGAGTCGCAGGAGGTAGCCGGCTGGCGCGCGGATGCGGATGTCGAGGAGGTCTGCGATGGACTGGCGGTCCTTTTCGTCGAACATCACGCGGACGTCGAGGTCTTCGCCTGACTGGGTGTCTTTGAAAGTCGAGACGACGAGCCCGTCGTTCGCGGTACGCAGTGCCAAGGAGAGGCTTGGCTGGGCGAGGCCGTGTGCGGAGGCGACGTCTTCGTTGAGTCGCAGGTTTATCTGCTTGGGGCCGAAGTCGAGGTCGTCGGCGATTCCGTAGACGCCGTCGATCCCGGCGAGGCGACTCTTGTATTGCTCGGCGAGGCGTTTTGCGAGTTTCAAATCCGGGGCTTGGATGCGAATGCCCACGGGTCTTCCGATTGGCGGGCCGTCCTGCGGGGTCCAGACCTTGAAGGCGCTGATTCCCGAATCGGGATTGGCGTCGAGGTAGGCTTGGATTTCGGTGCGCATGCGATTGGTGACTTGGTCTGGATCGGTGGCGACCTCGGTGGTGTCTGCCAAGTGGACGTGCATCTGGGAGATGTTGTTTCGCCACTTTGCTGCGTTCTCATCGGTGGCGGTCAGTCCGATGGTTGCGAGGACGGACCGGACACTTTCGGTACCAATGCCGAGGATGATATTCTCGATGGGCCTCGTCACGCGGGAGGTCTGCTCTAAGGAGGCATCGTCCGATGCGGTGATATCCACCACGGCCAACTGATAGTCCGAGGGAAACAGATCGACCTGCAATAGTCCTGATACGCAGTAGGCTGCGAAACCCGATGCAAGAAGCGGCCAGGGCGTGAGATATCGGTATCGCAATGCGCCTGCGAGGAAACGGTCGTACAGATCGGTGAGTCCTGCCAGCAGCGGGCGGCTGTTGTCTGGGCGCTGCCGGCGATCTCCGCCGGTGAGTCTCGACCAGAGCGATCTGACGTGCGACCTCGGGCCCCAAGTGAGATAGTGCACGGGGACCATGCAAAGACATTCCACGAGCGAGGCAAGCAGCACGACGGCCACCGTCTTGGGGATGATGGAGAAGAACTTCCCGGTAACGCCGGACATGATGAGCATGGGAAGGAATGCGACGACGGTTGTCATTGACGACGAGATGACGGGCCACATGACCTCGGTGGTGCCGTTGATGATCGCGTTGTGCAAGCTCTGCTTGCTGCCATCGGCCCGCCCCATGTCGACGTGCCGGTAGATGTTTTCGAGTACGACGATGGCGTCGTCGACGATCATGCCGGTACAGAGGACAAGGGCAAAAAGGGACACGGCGTTGATGGTCACTCCGATCATGTGCATGAAAATGATCGAAACCATGAACGCGAACGGGATGCCGACGATGGCGAGCATTGCGTTGCGCAATCCCATGGTGCCCCAGAGCACGAGCAGGACGAGACCGATGCCGGTGATTAGATTGGTGAGCAGGATTCTCATTCGGCTGCGAATGATGTCGCTGGAATCGAGGCAGTAGGAGAGGCTGATGCCGGGTGGCAGGGTAGCCTCGAAATCGGCGATTGTCTGCTTGACGCGCGCTGCGACGGCGCGGGAATCGGCTTCGTCGGTCTTGGCGACGCCGATTGCCTTGCAGTCGTTGGCGTTGAAGTGTGCGACGAATCGTTCTCGTTCAAAATCGGCGTTGATTTGAGCGATGTCGCGTAGGTAGACGTGGGCTCCTCCGGGGTGTTTGCGAACGGCGATGGCGCCGAGTTGATCGGGTGTGACGGCTTCGCCGACGGCGCGGACGGTGAGTTCGCTTTGCCCGTCGGGGAGCGTCGCTGCGGGAATGTTGCGATTGTACTGCTTGAGCACTGCTGCGACTTCGTCGAGGGTCATGTCGTGTTCGCGCAGCTTGTCGCGGTCCACGGCAATTCGTAACTCTCTGTCACGAATGAGCTTATCTTTTATTTTGGAGACGCCTCGTATTTCGCGGAGTATGGGTTTGAGCTTGAGGACGACATCGTGCAGGACGTCCTCGCTGACGCCGCCGGTGTTTTGGACGACGACCCAGAGCAGGGGAAATATTTCGCTGAGTGAGATTCGCGTGACGAGCGGTTTTTCTGCGTCTGCAGGCAAGTCGGTGACTCTGTCGACGGCTGCGCGCAGTTGGCGGAAGGCAGCGTCGAGGGCGCTGACGGTGAGGTCTTCGCGGAATTTGATGCGGATTAGCGAGGCGTCGGATTTTGAGTCTGAGATGACGCGGCTGATGCCTCGGATGTCGGCGACCTCGTCCTCGATGCGGTCGGTGATGAGCCTCTCGACATCTTCCGCGGAAGCTCCTAGCCAGAATGTATCGACGGTGGCTTCGTCGAATTCGACGTCGGGGTAGACGTCGACCGGAATGACGGAGATCACCAAACTCCCGCCGAGGATGAGGACTCCGAAGAGCAGGTTCATGAGGACGGCCTGCTGCAGGGAGAACTTGGCGATGGATGGGCCGGTGATCGCCGGTGTGGTTTCGCCGCTCGGCGTCATCGTTCGCTGACTCGCACGATGGCCTCGTGGGTTGCATGCAGCAGGCCGGTTGTGATGACGCGGTCACCGGGCTGTATTCCGGCAAGCACTTGCACGGTTTTCATGTCGGCCAGGAAGGGGGCCGTTCTGAGCGGCGTGAGATAGGCCCGCTCGACGGATTCGCCCTCCGCTGATCGGACAACAAAGCAGTACTGCTGTCGGTAGCGTTCGAACACAGCCGTTCGGGGGATGGTGAGGACTTCCACGTCTTTGGGCGAGCTGCCGCTTGAGTCTTGTTGGGCGAGTTCGGCGGTTACGAAGAATCCCGGGCGGAGGCTGTGTTCGGGGTTTGGGATTTCTATTTCGATCTCGAACATGCGACTGTCGATGGCGGCGCTGGGGTGGATTCTGAGAATGCGCCCATCGAATTTCCGACTGGGCCGGGCGGAGGCGCGCATTGTCACAGGGTCTTGTGGCGCAAAGGCGACGACCTGACGGTCGTTCAGCTGGACGATGAGTTTTAGCCGGTCCATGTCGATGAGGTCGACGATCGGCTGCCCGGCGTGGGCGTATTCGCCTTGTCTGGTGTGCACGCGAGCGACGTGTCCTGCGAATGGGGCTGTTATGATCGTCTTGCCGAGGAGGATTTCGGCTTCGTCCACGGACGCCACTGCTTGATCGAGCATCGCTTTCGCGGTGGCGTGGGCGGTGTCCACGAGGAGGACTTCGCGCGGATTCGTTGAACCCTGCGTATTCAGCCGCTGGATTCGTTTGACGTCTTCGTTGGCTAGGTCGAACTCGGCTTGGGCTCTCGCTGCGACCGCGTTTGCCTTCTTCAGGTCCACCTCTCTGAGTGACGCGTCCATTTCAAAGAGCGTCTTGCCCTTGTCCACCCGGTCGGAGACCTCGACGTGTTGGATCTGCACAAATCCGGGAATCTGGGCGGAGATGGTGATCTCTTCAAAGGCATCGAGGAAGCCGGAGACTGTTACGTCGAGGCGGGCGTCGCGTTGGGTGGCGGTTGCGACTCCGACGGCTACGCCGCGATCGGGCGGGACGATCTGTGTCGCGTCGGCGCGCTTTTCTTCGGCGTAGTTGAGCGCTGCGACACCTGCGACCACGAGCGCGGCGGTTCCGAGAACGATGACCGCGATGACCAATACGTTGCGAAGCTTCAGCATCGTGCGAACGCTTTCAACGGGCGTGTCGTGTTCGTGCGCGCCAAGTGTTCAGGGTCCCGGTTGCCATTGCATGGCATGCTTTGAGAAACGCCGTCGGTCTTAGTCGTTTGCGTGGCGGTTCGGTGTTTTCGTACAGGGCTTCGATCCGATCGTAGACGGTCTCGCTGCGGGTTCCGAGGACGATTTCGCACGAGCAGTTGATTTTTACGCAGTGAAATCCGCAGCGTTGCGCCTCGGCGACGCTTTGGGGTATACCCAACATCCAGTAGTCATGCCAGCAAAAGACGGCGTCGTCTGTTGCGATCTCGCGGACGCCGATGAAATCGTGTGTCACCTGTGGGTGCCGATGCAGGCCGTCGATCAGGATCAGATCGTACGGGTCTTCGCCCGCCACGCTCGCGATGTCGCGTGGTGATTCACCCTTACGATTGGACAGCAGGCGGCAGTCGAGGCGTTCGGTGAGCGATTGTGCGATTGCGGCGTTTCGTTCTCCGTCGCCTTCGCTTTGGTTGTCGAGGGTGACAACGGCTTCGCCGCCGCATTGCTCCATCATTTTCGAGATGAAGACGCTGGAGAGGCCGAACGCGTTCCCGATGATGAAACACCGGGCGGGGCGGGTTTTCTGGATCAGCGTTCCGAAAACCCGGCATTCGTCCATCCCGATGCTGACCGGGCCTACGGTTCCGCGCAATCGGTAGTGGGGACCGCCGCGGTGGACGGCCCCACGTGGCCAGAGAGTGTCGAGCCCGGCGATATCGCCGAGGTTGGTCACGATGTCGTCGATCAGGGCGTTCATCGTCGTAGTGCCGTTCATGGCGGTACCGTTTCCCTATCTTGACAGCCCACGGACGTTTCTGATCGCGACGGGGCTGTGTGTTCGCGTGTGCGGGCCTGGACCGGGCAACGCGCGGGAACCCGCTCCTCACGCTTTGAGTCGCATTATCGCCGGATGTGGTTTATCCGTCGAGCGGCGGGATTTGGGCGCTTGTGGGGGTGGAGTCAGGCGAAATCCGCCCCCTCGGGCGATGAAAAAGCCGGCGGCCTCGTGTTGGTCTGGCGTGCCAGCTTGACAGCAGGGTGTAGCATTCCATAATCGTCGGACTCTTTCACGTTGCCATTCGTTACGCGGTTGACGTAGATGGAGAGTCGGCCGGTATCGGTAGGAGCCTCTTTTTGGGCGACAAGGTAGTATTCGCTGGCGTTGGTCACCATCTTCCAGAGAAGGTGATTACCTCGGAAGAGGTGGAACGCCGAGTGTTCGAGACATCTCAGTTCAAGATCCCTCGTGGGCTGGTGGCCAAGGCCACCGGTATCGTCGAGCGGCACTATCGTGCGGATGACGAGCAATCGTCGGATCTGGCCCTCAAGGCGTCCCAGCTGGCGTTGGAACGGGCAGAGATGAAACCTGAGGACATCGACCTGCTCATCTTCGCGTCGTGTACTCAAGACCTGACTGAGCCCGCGACGGCCAACATCCTGCAAGAAAAGCTTGGGGCTTCGCGATCACACGTGTTCGACATCAAGAACGCCTGCAACAGCTTCCTGAGTGGGCTGGACGTGGCTGAGTCGAACATCCTCGCCGGCAAGGCGCGGACGGCGCTAATCGCAGTGGGCGAGACGCTTTCGTTGGGGATTGATTGGAACATCGACTCGTCGGACCGTCTCCGCACGCAGATTTCATCGCTAACGCTGGGCGATGCTGGGGCTGCGGCGGTGGTTCGTGTTGATTCCAACGGCAACGGTCGGGGCATCCTGGGGTCGTCTTTCAAGACGATCGGCGATCAATGGCGGCTTGCGACGGTGCTCGGTGGCGGGAGCATGCACCGCTTCAGCCCGGAGCACTCCTACTTCTCGGGCAAGAGCCAGGGGCTTCGCGATCAAGCACTGAAGCACATTCCGGAGATGGTAGCGCAGACGCTGAAGCGCGTTGAGTGGAAGGCTGACGAGGTGGACGTGGTTTGCTGCCATCAGGTCACGCTCGATCTGGTCGAGGAAATCGCCCGCCTGACGGGTACGGCGATTGAGCGCTGCGTGGTGTCGATCCGCGAGTGCGGCAACACTGCGGCTGCGAGCATTCCGCTTGGTCTCTCGCGCGCGTGGTCCGAGGACCGTCTCTTTCCCGGTGCGAAGGTGCTGCTGGTGGGTGGCGCTGCGGGCTTTAGTGTTGGCGTCGTACCGCTCGTCTGGTGACACAGGCTACTCGATTGCCCCACCGCTTAGGCGATGGGCGACCCAATTCCTCTCCTTGCAACATTTGATGTGGTGGATATGGCAGTCTTCGTAACGGGTGGCACCGGGCTGGTCGGCGTGAATCTGATCCGCGCGCTGGTGGAGGCCGGGGAGCGTGTGCGCGCGTTGGTTCGCCCGACATCGGTGCGCGTGGGGTTAGAAGCGGACGGCATCGAATTCGTCACGGGTGACGTCACGGACATTGAGTCGCTTCGTCGAGGGATGAAGGGGTGCGATCGCGTATACCATCTTGCTGGGTGGGTGCAGATATCGCCGTGGGGTGCGGATGATGCCCAGCGGGTGAACGTGGTGGGCACGGAAAACGTCTGCCGGGTGTGCCTGGAGATGGGGATCGAGAGGCTGGTGCATACCAGTTCGATCGCGGCGGTGGGGCATGGCCCGATGGACGCGCCGGCGGACGAGGACATGGTCTGGAACCTCGGTGGGCTGCGTATCCCGTACTACACATCGAAGCACGCGGGCGAGCAGGTCGTCCGTCAGTATATCGATCGGGGGCTTGATGCCGTCACGGTGAATCCGAGCTACGTCGTCGGGCCCTTCGACATCAAGCCGTCGGGCGGGCGGGTCATCATTCGGGTGCTGACGGGAAACCTTCCGGGGTATCCGTCGCGCGGTGGAATCGGGTTCGTGGACGTGCGTGAAGTTGTCGAGGGGATGCGGGCTGCGATGACGCGGGGGAAACGGGGCGCCCGATACATTCTGTCGGGCGAAAACATGACCTACCGGGACTATCTCCATGTCGTCGCGAAGACTGGCGGCGTGCATCTCCCGCGACGATCGGTGCCATATTGGCTGCTCTATCCCGCGGCGTGGGCGGCGACGGGGGTTGGGTATGTTTGGCGTGGCACTTTTACCGATTTTAATCTCTGCGTGCTGCGCAGCGGGTTCTGCGGTCACTACGTCGATTCGACGAAATCACGCAGCGAGCTTGGCGTCAAGCGATGGCCTATCGACGAGGCGGTCGCGGCTGCGATCACGTGGTTTGAGGAGCGGGGCTACGTACGACGGACGAGCAACGGGTGGTCGGCACGTTAGATATCGTGGCCAAGCCGCGCGCGGATTCGTACGAACGATCCAGCCTGGGGGTGGATCTCGGCCGCTCACCGACGCTCACTCGACTCGATTCATCGCCAGGAATGCGGTGTGGTTTGGCCCATCCGGGCTCGACTGCCGTGGCTCGTGAGCGCTGCGACCAAGGCAGAGCGACGAGCCGCAGACATTACGCAGCCGCCATGCAAACATGATCTTCGGCAGAGCTCCGCTCCAGTAAGACTGCGAATTCGTCTTTTCGACAGAGAGCGTGTTAGAAACACCCCAAAAGCCCCATCGCGCCCAGTCGCTATCGAGCATTCTTGCGAGAGGGAAACGCTGCGATTCCTGGAATTCTCAAGATTAGTGTCTTCCCCCTACCCTATGACTTGGGCGAGGATCTCCGAGATTGCGTTGCACGTTTTTCTGCTAGAGCGATCGAGCGATGGACTCCGCCATGCTGGAGTATTCGGCCGTAGAAACACACACTCACGGCAATTCGAATGGGTGGGTTCTGGCAGTGTATCCAGAAATGCTCTGACCCGTTCCAGGTGTAATACACCCAGTTCGGGTGTCAATTCCTGACATTGTCGCTCTAGTCCATTATTTTACCGTTGCAATCTGTGACGGTTTCCCCCTTACTCTTAGGGCCGGCCGGGGGTTTGGCTGGTTCCGTTGACACATCGCCTTGAGCGAAGTGCAGACCCTGGGCTTCGATTCATATGTCGGCTGGGAAAAACGTGTGACCGCGATGCGAGTTCAGCTCTGGCGGTAGGATAGTATGGAAAAACCGAGTCGTCCGGTGACGATCATTGTCGTTGACAACCAACAACTGGTACGCGAGAGCCTGTCTGCGCTGATCGACTCGGATCCGACGGTGCGATTGGTCGCGAGCGTGGCCAACTGTGAGGCCGCGATTGCGCTGCTGGCTGATGCGCCTCCGGCAGTCGCGTTGGTGGACTCGGAGTTGGGGGGGAGTGGTACGTTCGCGTCGATCAGGAAGTTGCGTTCGACGTGGTCTGCCATGCGGGTTGTTCTGCTGTTGACGTCTCTGCGCGACGGAGTGATCGAGCAAGCGCGGTCGTTGGGTGTCGAGGGGATCGTCACACGAATGGAGCCGTTTGAAGAGTTGCGTCGTACGATAGAGGCTGTCACGATCGGCCGGTGCTCCTATTCTCCTCGCGTCCAGGCGCGGTTTGTATCGAGTCGAGGTACTGGGAAGCCGTCTTCCGCCGTCGCGGGACGTCCGCCACATATCACCCCTCGCGAATTCGACGTTCTTCGTTGCCTCGTGGGCGGTCGCACGGTGAAGCAAGCGGCGAGTGATCTCGGATTGGCCTCTCCGACGGTTGACAACCACAAGACGCGGCTGATGTCCAGGCTGGATGTTCATACCGGTCCCCAGCTGGTGCGTTACGCTATCCGCGAAGGAATCATTGACGCATGACCCTCTCGCCGACAATTCGATGGCAGCGCGTTGCTGCGATTCGCGGAGATTCACCATGTCCCCACTACGCGCCGGCGGCGCGTGACCGAGCGGTCACCCCGCGGAGCTGATCGTGATTCGCATTGTGCTCATTGATGAACAAGTTATGGTGCGTGAGGGGATGCTGCTTGTGCTGGAGGCGATTCCCGGCATGGCTGTTCTGGACGGTGTCTCCAGCTGCAAGGAAGCCCTGTCTCTCGAACCGGACACCGACCCGGATGTGGTGATCATTGATGCCGACGGGGACGAAGAAGACGTGTTCACTTCAGTGCGAACGCTCCGCTGCAAGTGGCCTCGAATCCGTGTCATCATTGTGCTGCGGGCACTGCGTGACGCCATTTTGGCGCGGGCGCCGTTGAGTGGCGTTGACGGTATCGTGACCACGAGCGATTCCGTTGACACGCTTCACGCGGCGATCGAGGCTGTTGTGCAAGGGCGACGATTTCACTCGACGTCGGTGTGGTGCCGTTCGGTCGAGCTGGCCAGCCTGGGCACGTCGCCGCAGCGTAGCGCGACCTCTGCATTAACCACGCGTGAGTTTCAAGTTCTGTTCCACCTCGCCGTCGGAAAGACGATCAAGGGGACAGCGCGTGCAATGGGGCTGTCCCCGCGAACTATCGAGAATCACAAGTCCCGCGTGATGAAGCGCCTCAATATCCACAGCGGGATCGAGCTGGTTCGCTTTGCCGCCCGCGAGGGGCTAATCGTACCGTAGCGCGTCTGGGTTTCCGGGGTTCGACGAGATTCCGCGCGGACGTTACTCCGCGATTCCCATCGCTTTGGCCAGTCGGACTGTTCGTTGGGCGCGCTTGACCACAGGCGGGTCGATCATCTTGCTTCCGAGTGAAACGACGCCGAGCCCCTTTGCTTCGGCCTGTTCAAAGGCTGCGACGATGCGTTTGGCTTTTTCGAGTTCCGTGTCGCTGGGAGCGAAGGCCTCGTGGATGACGGCGATCTGGCGGGGGTGGATACAACCCTTGCCATCGAAACCGAGGCCCTTGGCTTCGAGAACCGCATCGCGCAGACCATCCATATCGGAGACATCGGAGTAAACGGTGTCGATGGGCTGAACGCCGGCGGCGCGGGCGGCGTTGAGCACCTGCGAGCGAGCCCAGAAGCTCTCGCGGCCTTCGTGCGTGCGGGCGGCGCCAATGTCGGCGGTGTAGTCCTCCAAACCGACGGCGAGTGCCACGGTGTTGTCACTTGCGCAGGCGATTTCGTAGGCGCGAATGGCGCCGAGGGCGCTTTCGACGATGGGCATCAGGTAGATCGGCCTGTCGATGTTGCGCTTCGTCAGAATGGCGCGGGCGCGGTCGTCGACAGCGC
>JAJDDU010000179.1 GCA_029260155.1 Phycisphaerae bacterium
AGCCCCCCGCCAGCCAGCGCGCACACCTCCTCGGATGAAAGCGTCTCGTCCGCAGTCCGCACGCATCCCCTGGCTTGACGCGACAACTCGTCGAGCGCGGCGCGACGCTCCGCGAAGCTCAGAGGTTGCAACAGGTCGAAAAGCGATCGATAGAGCGACTGCCGCACATTCGGCTGACCGTCACTGAGGACATTCCATCCGGCGTCACGTTCGCTGTCCTCGCGCGAGTAGATGGCTGCATTGCCCAGTTGCCAAACATGCTCCCGCTCCGCCGTCGTCAGACACAACAGTTCCGAAAGCGTCCCCGGTCCAAGAACAAAGCGCGCCAGTTCATCCCACCACAATTCTCGCCGCTCGCCTCCCGAGTGCGCCACCGCGAACACCGTAGCGCTCACGCCGAATCGATCGAGAATCGGCTTGGCATTGTGCAAGTTGTCCGCATACCCGTCGTCAAACGTGACCGCGACATCTCCCCCGCAACGACCGCCCGAACACCGATCCGCCAGCTCAGCCAACGTCGCAGGGCGTCGAAAACGACGCAACACCTCCATGTGTTCAGAAAAATGCTCCGGCGTGACGCAGAGCAACTGCGGATCGCTCCCCACACAAGCAACACGGTGGTACAGCAGAATCAGCCCACCGTCACCCGATCGCCCGGGCTTGGTTCGATCCTTCGCACCAGATATGACCGCCCCGCTTGCCACCCTTACGCCCCAGCCGCCCGAGTTGCACGCACCGTAATCATCAGCTCGTAATCTGCGTCGCGGTGATCCAATTCCTCCGGCTCCAACTCATCGGACGCAAGACCGTGCAGAAACGCCGTCGCGACCAGCACATTGCCAAACGCGTCCACTTGCACATCCTCCACGGAGAAGACATCCTCGAACAGCCGCCGCGCAGAGCACGTGGTAAACCGCCAGTAGTCGCCCCAACGCTCCATGTCGTATCGGCTGATCTGACTGATACCGGGAAGCGTCACCAGAAGCGTTCCGCCCGGAGCAAGAAGGTCGTGCAGCGTACGCGCCGCCCGCCGCACATCGTAAATAAACGGCAACGTCTGCGTGCAAATGATGCAATCGAACGCACGATCCGCAAACTGATCTGGATCGGTGAGGTCCGCAATGATCGTGCTCTGGCGCGTACCCGTCAAATGAAGAATGTCACTGCGTGACACTCGATCGCCGCCGAACCGACGGGTGTAAGCGTCGTCCGCTACTTCGAGCACGCGACCGCGAACGTCCTCACCGCAACAAGCCAGAAACCGCTCGATGTAGTACCGATCAATGCACAACCCGCGATCAAAACCAAAGACCCGGCTTACCGGTTCAAGCCTCCGCATATCGCCCCAACGCACGGACTCTCGCACACGCGGAGGACCAGCCTCCCGTGCCCCCGATCCTCGCCCCGCTGCCATCTGCGCACTCACGCTTTCGCCCCTTACAGCCGCGACTCAGCCACATCGATCGGCACGCGCACAGCGTGAATCAGGCAAAACCACGTCGTGTCACAGTCGAGCATGTACGGCCTACCCGTCGCAGGACAGGTCTCGTGATCGAAGTTCGTGATCTGATAGCGAAACCCATGACGATGCAACAGGTTCAGGATCGCACCGAGACGCTGAGGCACCTCAGGCCAGCCATGATACTCGATCACAATTCGCTTGACATTCGCAAGTCGCCCCGACGCCGCCGCCTCTTCCAGAACCACCCACTCTTTTCCTTCGATGTTCAGCTTGAGGCAGTCCACCGGCTCATCAAGGTAGCCCGAAAGCCGCACCGTCTCGACCGCAGCGTCCGCAGGCGATCTGTCCACCAAACGACCGCCGTCCGCACCATCGGGCGCAAACGACGCAGTGCCTGCACACTCCGCCAAAGCGCCGCGCACCAGACGCACGTCGTCCAGGCGATTGACTTCAACGTTGCGTTGAAGAATCTCAAAAACCTCCGGATCGGGTTCGAAGCAGACAATTCGGGCGTTCGGGTACACCGATTTGAAATACACCGTCGCCATCCCGATGCAGCCGCCGCCGTCAACGATTGTGGGCGTCTTGTTCTCAGTAGCGAAGTGGTAAATCCGTTGGACGAAGATGTCCTTGAATTCCATGTAGAAGGATTGAACGTCCGCGTAGGCGATGTCGTAGCACCCAAACGTAAAACGCCCAGCTGTCCGGCGAACACCCGTCGCCGCTCGACGACGCAGATCCTGAAGAAACCCGCGCGCATCAAACAGCGCCGTCTCGGCCGGTACATTCTCGTTTCGCATGGTCCCACCCAATGACAATGTTCACTCTCCAGGGCCACGCCGACACATCGGCGCGGACAGCCAGACAATGCCGCTCTATCGACACAACAACCAGCGTTTCAACAGAGGAAGCGCGTCAAATGTCAGACGCGCGCCAGCCGAGCAGCCCCCCGCCCCTTTCGGGCCAGATGCTTTTCGAGGATTTCAAGAAGCTCTTCCATACGCCCGCCGTAGGTGTGATCCTCCAGCGTACGCCGTTGGCCGGCCGCCGCGATCGCCGCCCGTTCTTCCTCGTGCTCCAAGTAGTAACGCACCTTCTCGATACACTCAGCGTCACTCTGAAACGTGAGCACTTCGCGACCGGGCTCGAAGGTCGCCGACAGATCATCCTTCGCGTCGGTGAGCAGGCAAGTGCCAACGCCCGTGGCTTCATAGAGACGCATGTTGTTGGCGAAGGACGTGACCTCTCGCCCTCGGATCCGGATGCTGCCGTGCAGGTTCAACGTGATGCGGGACTGCGCCAGCACCTCGAACATTCGCGTCCCCCAGCAAGCGCCACAATGGTGAGACCGGATGACCGACTCGCCATCAGTGCGCTCGCAGCCATAGCCGAACACATCCACGTCAATCTCACGAAGAAGTCGCTCCAGCCAGCGCACGCGGTTTTCGTGCGCCGGACCAAGCCCGCCGACAAACGTCACGTCGAAACGCTTCCCATCCAGAGAAAGCCGCTCCAAAACCCGTTCGTCAAACCCCAGGCGAAACCGCTCTGCGCGTAGACCGTTCGCCCGAAAGTGCTCCACTAGCGGCGGCCACGAGGAGAGCGCGAGGTCGTAGGATTCAAACGTGCGGTTGTCCGGCAGGTGTGAAGCAAGCTGCGTCACCAACAGCCGTACCCGGGGTTGGATGTACGAGAGAAACACATCACCCAGTGGGGACCATTCGAATACCAAGAGAACGTCGGGGCGATGATGATCGATCTGCGCAGCCAGGATCTGACGCCGCCGCAGGTGGCGATTGGCATCAAGACGCAAACCGTGTTCTCGCGCCCAACATTCCTGCAACCGATCTGCGTTGACCACGACGGCACGGGCATCGCAGCCCAAGGCCCGTAGCCCCGCGCAGTACGCATCGACGACCCCGAAATCCGTCCCAATCAAACGTTGAGATTGCTCGTCGAACTCACACGCCGCCAAAGCAGGGTCAGCCGCATACGTCGCGTCAAGAAACTCGGGATAGAATGTCGTAACCAGCAGTATGCTCGGTTGCGCGTGCGCCATAGCATCGTCCACAAGACCGCATGTTCGCCCATGGGCACATCGGGTTTCGCCGGCCCTCCGCTGCACCAATTCCGATCGCGCGCGCCATTCTCACGGCGCCGGCACGGCGCACCCGGTGTACATGCTCTCGTAGAGCGTTGTGAACTCCGCAGGAGTCACTTCAGGAATCACGATGTCGTGTGAGTAGAGGTCGGTCAGGTCTTCGCCATCAAACGAGACAATCTTGAGCGAAGGGTGAGCATCCAGCTTGAAAGGGCCCTTAAGGTCACTCTTGGGAAGACGCTCACCCTTGGAGTCGTACGCGATGACAACCTCGGGCATGAACGGGCTGTGCTCCCCGTAACGCACCACCACACCCTCAAATCCGGAGTTGAGACCGACCCGCGCGCCGATGGGGTACGGCTGAATCAGCGAAGCAAAAATCTTCAGCAAAACCGGGTCGTAGAACTGCGAATGCGATCCCCAGGTAATCTCCCACAACGCACGCACCGGCGAGCACGCTTCCGCAAAAGCACGCTGACTGGTCGCAGCACTGTAGGCGTCAGCAATCCGAAGAATACGCGCCAAGACGTGGATCTCATCGCCCTTCAGGGCATAAGGATACCCGCTACCATCGTAATTCTCGTGGTGTGTTTCGATGATCAATCGTGTAGGCGCGGGACCAGCCGATCCGATCGCCTCGCCCCCCGCGACGGGATGGTCGCGAATAACCTGGCACTGCTTGAGCGTCAGCGGTTCCGCCTGAGTGAATACCTCCTTGATTTCCAACAGCCCCACATCCATGAACAGCGATGCGAGCGCCAGGGGTGTGAGGTCCAGCGCCTCGCTCGTCTGGTAGCCAAGACGATTCCGGCCCGCCCTGCGCGCCGCAGCCACCCGCGATCGCACGGCATTGCCCATCATGAGACTCAAGTAAAACACATGCGCGGCGTGCGTGGCGAGGTATTCGTTCAGACCACGCATTCCGATCAACGCAGCCGCCATCGAAGGACGCTCACTCATGTGACCAAGCACGCCCGTCACCGCCTGCTTGATCCCCGCGCAATCCACAGCACCCGCAGTCAATCGACTTCCATACATTCCCTGCACGTTCCCCATCAGGGAGATGAGCTGACGCTGCATGCGGTGGGCGATCTCGAAGCCGTCGCTGTCGTCTTGGAATGCAATCAACTCGTCGAGAACGGGGTCTTCGACGCTTACCGCCTTGCCCGAGCACCGCCGGCGCAAAAAGTCCACGTCGGCAGAGTTTAGCACCTTGCCAGCCGGCAGCAGCAACTGAGTGCCGACATACACTGGCAAGTGCAGCCTCATGCCGCTGGCAAGTTCCGAAGTTGTCGTCTGTACCGGCACTGTGTTGGGCCACCCACACGTTTCCCAGAACCTCTGTGTCGGTAATATCGGGCAATAACACGCAGCGGTTCATTTGACACCGCTTCCGACGCCCGCACCAGCGACAGGCCGATAAACGTGGCCTCAATCGTGCAGCAACGCCATTACCTCGCTGCGCGTGCGCGGGTCAGAACGGCACTTGCCGCGAATCGCGGACGTGATCATCACGCTCCCGGCCTTCCTCACGC
>JAJDDU010000180.1 GCA_029260155.1 Phycisphaerae bacterium
CCCTGGTCCGATTTCACGGACGAGCCGCGCGACGGGCCTGCGGTTGAGATAGGCAGGCCCGGGGTTGAGACATTCGACGTTCATTTTTTCGCAGGCGGGTTGACATTCCTGCGGGGTGCAGGAAATGACCAGATTCCCCGAGCCGGCGTTGCCTTCCTGGAACCCGCCCAGACGGATTGTGTAGCAGTTTCCGGCGTCGACCGGGACTTCGAGCGTGCTGTGGAAGCCGCCAGCGGCCGTGCCGCACGGGTTGGTCGGGTCATCGTCGTTGCAACGAAGCAGAAGGTCATCCGGGCACGCCGGCGGTTGCCCGCAGCAATCGTAGATGGCGATGCGGGTGTCGAAGTTGGCTGAGCCGCCGAGCTCCTCGCACGTGGTTGCGGTGAGCGTTCCGGTGCAAGTTGCATCGTAGGTGTACCAGATGTCGTGGTGGACAGCACCGTCGCCGTAAGGACCGCACGCGTCCGCACCGTGGTCGGGGCCGTCACTGTTGCAGTCTGCGGAGGTACTGAATGGCGTCGTGCCGTCGCCTATCGGGGAAGTGTTGTCGGCGTTGTCGTTGCCGGCGGGACAGTCGCCGCCGCCATCACACAGGTTGCCACAGACTTGCATGGCGAAGTTGGCGCAGTCGCTGTCCCAGGGTTCGAAGCAGCAGAAATTGTCGATCGCACAAACGGCCTCGCAGCAAGCGGTGTTATTACAACTTGGTGTGTCGTTGACCACGCAGCAATCGCCGGTGCCAGGACAATCCCCGCCCCCTCCGCCGCAGCATCCGAACGCTTCGGCAGCTGCCACACAGGTGAGGTCCCAGTTGTTGTTGCAACAGAAGGGATCGATGAAGCAGACGTCTTCGCAACAGGCGAAGTCATTGCATCCCGGGCTCCCGTTGGCAATGCAGCAGTTTCCCGATCCTGGACATCCGCCCTCGGCCGGGGAGCTGTCTGCACGCGACGCGCCTTTCGGCAAGCCGTCTTCGGCTTGGACCCGCGATACAGACAGAGTGGCGACACAGATGAAAGAACACGTGACGAAGTAATGGGGGCGCATCATTGTGGACATGAGTGACTCCTATTCCCAAACGCGCGGCAGTCCGCGCGGGATGAATCCCGCGGCTAGGACGATCAGATTTGACCACGCCCTGATCGGATATCATACACAAAACCTGAGTTGATTGTCACCCCAAAACCGCATTATGGAACTGCCGGCGGTTTAGCCCCTTTGTTTGAACTTCCGGCACACCTCGTCGACGATGTCTGCCTGCCGATTGAATGCGGCGAGCGCCTCATTGTCCTCGTAAAGGCTGCGAACGAGCACACTGTCGGTTCCAAAGCGGAATGCCTTCGATTCCTCCGAATCGGGGCCGTGCTTGGCAACCATGTTGATATAGAGGGTCAGCATCTCCTTGACGCTCTTGTCGTGGGCTTCGCCGCGATCTTCGCGGTCCGCGTCGAGCGCGGAGAGGATGGCCTTTTTGCGGTTCTTTTCGCCAAGGATAGAGCCAAACAAAACGCCGATGCAGACGACGAGCAAGGCGCCGAACGCAAGCAGTGCATAAAAACGAAACACCGGACACCTCCTTCCAACACAGCCTAGCGACCTGGCAGCTCACCAGCAGGTTTCATGATGCTATCGATGGCGGACATGATGCGGTCGGTCAGTACGTTGATGGTCATGTTCTCCGGAATATACCCTTGAATTCCCGAATTTGCCCGAGCGATCGCCGAGGCGATTTCGATCTTGACGAAGTTGTCGGCGCCGTCGACGGCGTAGGCTTGCAGTTGCACCTTCTTCGCTTCCGCCTCGGCGTTTCCGATGGCGAGGATGGCCTGGGCGCGAAGCGTACCGGATTCCATTTCCGCTTCGGCGGAGAGAACCTGTTTCTTCTTGTCAGCTTCGGCCGCGAGAACTTGCTGCTCGGCCTTCTTTTGGGCCTCCAAGACACCGACCTCCTTGTCGCGTTGGGCCTCGACGAGGGCGCGCTTGAAATCAGCCTGCGCTTCGGCTTCGGCTTTGTTGGCTTCCTCGAGCGCGGCGAGCGTTTCCTGTTTGGCGCGGAGCTCCTGCTGCACGGCGACCTGGCGTGCCTTGATCTGCGCGCTGTATTCGTTATCGAGAGCGATCTTCTCGATCACGAAGTTCTCGACGATGATGCCCTGCCGGCGGATCTCGCCTTCCTGATCGGTGAGACGATGTTCGATCGCGGATTGCAGCGCAACCAACCCTTCTCCGGAGTAGGCTCGGATCGCCTCCATGACCGTGGCTGCATCCTTGACCTCGCGCAGCAGCACAGGGCGGAGGATCTTCTCTTCAAAGTCCTGTCGAACCGTCTTGTGCATGTGGATCAGCCGCTCGGGGTCCAGACGCCAGCGCACGTTGAGTGAAAAGGTCAGATCCTGCCCCTCTTTCGACTGAACCGTGTAGGTGTCGCGCTCTCGCCCGGCCGCGAACTCCTCGCGACTCGGCTTGTCGTTCATGACATAAACTTGTGAGGAAATATCGTACTTGTAGACTGTGTAAAGGAAACCTGGAAAGTACAGGTAAGTCTTGGCCGTCAACGGTTCGTCCTGCACGCCACCGCCCCAGGTCTCAAGGACGGCCATCTCGTTACCGTCGACCTTAACGACCTCGAAGAAGACGAAGAACAGGGCGATGAGGACCACCGCCGCGAACGCACCAATCACCGCGAGTATTCTGATTTTGCTCATTTGCATCTGCATCTACGCACCTCGCCTTTCATCGTTGGACATGTTGCGACCTTCCGCGAGCGACGCTCCTCGATCACGCCAGGATAGCGTCGCACGGTTGTATGCATGCAATATACACGATCCCACCGCCCGCAACCATTATGAAAGGCGATCGAGATTCTAAGGGGGTGTAGGGAACTGTCGGTGCTGGGAGATTCGCGGATGGCGATCCGGTGGCGTTCGCCGAGCGCCGTATCTACCGTAACCAATTCGGGGGGCGTTTTTCGAGGAACGCCTTGAGCCCCTCCTGACCCTCGGCCGAGACGCGGGCGCCAGCGATGCTCTTCGTGGTGATGGTGCGGGCTTCGTCGCAGTTGACGCATTGGATGTCGTGCAGCAGCTTCTTGCACGCCGCAACCGCCTCAGAGCCGGTCTGCTTGAGCAGCTTGCAGAGGTTCTTGATGCCGGCGTCCATCTCCTCGACCGTCTCGACGGCTTCGTTGACCAAGCCGATGCGCTTAGCTTCGAGGGCGTCGAAACGCTCGGCGGTCAGCGCGTAACGACGCATCGCGCCGGGACCGATCTTGTTGATGACGAACGGTGAGATGACGGCGGGGAGGATGCCGAGCTTGACCTCGCTGAGACAGAATATCGCGTCGTGAACCGCCACCGCGATGTCGCAGGCAGCCACCAGCCCCACACCGCCACCGATGGCCGGTCCGTGGATGCGGGCGATCACCGGCTTGGGACAGTCCCGGACGGCGGCGAGCATGTCGGCCAGGGTTGCAGCGTCTTCGATGTTCTCCTCAATGGAGTAGTCCACCACGCGCTTCATCCAATTGACGTCGGCACCGGCGCAGAACGCACTGCCCTCGCCGGAGAGGACGATGACGCGGACCTCGTCGTCGGCCCCGAGTTCGGTGAACGCGGTCGTGATCTCGGCGATGAGCGCCTCGTTGAAAGCGTTACGCAGCTCGGGGCGTCGCAATGTGACGCTGGCGACGCGCTTGCTGATGGACGTTTGTAGGAATTCAGGCACGATCGCTTCCTCCGGGACGATTATACAAATCGCAGGCCTTGCAGGCAATCCCAGCGAATCACGCTATTGCCGTGGCTGCTACGTCCGGACCTGTCCGACAAGGTCGCCGATCGAGTGAAGGCCCTTGCGGGTGAGGTATTTGGAAAGTCCGTCGCAAATCTGATTCAGCACCGTCGGATCGACGAACGTAGCCGTGCCGACGGCGATCGCGGCGGCGCCGGCGAGATGAAACTCGGCTGCGTCGCGCCAGTTGGCGATGCCGCCCATGCCGATGATGGGGACGCCTGCCTCGCGGGCGACTTCGGTGTACACCTTGTGAACCAATCGTACCGCGACGGGTCGGATGGCTGGGCCCGACAACCCGCCGGTGACGTTGGCCAGCATTGGCTTGAACGTGTCAACGTTGATGGCCATGCCGCCCAAAGTGTTGATGAGCGAGAGGATTTCAGCGCCGCCGTTGACGGCTGCCTGGGCCATCGCGGAGATGTCGGTCACGTTGGGCGAGAGTTTGACGATCAGCTTGGCACGACGCACGTCCTTCCGCACGCGGGCGACCAGCGGTTCGAGACGGGCGGCGTCGCTGCCGTAGTCCAGTCCGTCGGACACGTTCGGGCAGGAGACGTTGAGTTCGAGGCCCGTGATGCACGGCACCTCATCCAAGGCGCGGCAGACCGTGGCAAACTCCTCGGCGTCGTGGCCGGCGACGTTGACGATCACAGGTATGCCCAACTCCGACAGATACGGCACTTTCTCGGTCAGGAAATCTTCCAGCCCCGCGTTGGCTAGGCCGATGGCGTTGAGCATTCCCCCTGGCGTTTCCACCGTGCGCGGCTGCGGATTGCCCTTACGTTCAGCCACGGTGACAGCCTTGGTCACGAAGGCCCCAAGGCTGGTGATATCAAGATAAGGCGAATACTCCGGCCCGTATCCACTGGTCCCCGAGGCGGTCATCACCGGGTTCTTCATGACCATACCGGCCAAGTTGACAGAGAGGTCCGGGGTCGGGCTTGTTTCGGTGCCTGTCATTAGAGGAGGATCATAAGTTAGGAACACAGAATTTAGAATCTTAGGAATCCTGGTGAATGATCGTGCCCACGTGCTCGCCGCGGAGGGCGGGGGCGAGAAGCTCCGGTTTGTGGCCGTTGATGATCTGAAACCGCTTCGTCAGGCGGGCTAGACCCAGCAGTTCGAGCAGAACGCGGTCGAACGGCAGCGTTTCCAGATTGCGCTCAGCCAATTCAGCCGCGCCGATCTCCGGAATGAACTCGGCATCCGGATTCGTCTTCGGATCGGCGGAGTACAGGCCATCGACGTCTTTCACGAGCGTCAACGTCGCAGTTCCGAAGCACTCCGAGAGAAGAAACGCGCCCGCGTCGCTGCGGTGCGGCGGTATTCGGCCGATCTCGGGAGGATGTTCCCACAACGCATAGGGCGGATCGCCGTTGAAGATCACGCCCGGCACCGCGCGTACGAACAGCGGGAGCAAGTGTCCAAACATTTCCGGCGGAATCGCCACGGCGCCGAATGGCGCGAGCAGCGTGCCGAGAATGTGGGCATTGCCCAAAGCGTCAGCCATCGCGAGCTGGGCCAACACGCCCGTGGGCAGCCCGAGGTCGAGACCGATCGAGTACACATGGCGACTGCGCACCCCGCCGCCGGTGCCCAGAATCAAGCGATGCGTCTTGAGCGCTTCGCCGATGGCTTCGACCATGGGCATCAACACGTCGCGCCCAGGGTCCATCATCGAGCACCCGCCAATCTTGACGACATGTGCGTCCGGCAGCATGCGCACGACCGGCGTATCCGTCGAGGCCATCACGTCCTTGTCCAGAAGACTCTCGCGCATGAGGGTGGATTGAATGTGATGCCGCCCGTCGTTGGGTGTTGGTATTGATCCGTCCATTGTTCCCATCGTTACCCTTGCGATTTCAGCCTCAATCGGCGGTGATGATCGTGCCGACGTCTTCGCCGTTGAGTGCCCGCGTCAGATTGCCCTCGACGAGTCCGTTGACGATTCGAATGGTCCGCGCGTGACGCGCATTTTGCATGAACTCCAGCACCGGCCACTCGACGACCATGTCGTTCAGATCGAGCGCCATCAGTTCGGACACGGTGATCTTCGGAATGAACTTCGCGTTGCGGTCTTTCTTGGGGTCGGCTGTGTACAGGCCATCTTCGTCTTTGACATAGATCATCGAGCGGGCCCCGAACACTTCGCTGACCAGATACGAACCTGTATCGGTGCGGTGCGGAGGAAGACGCCCGACCTTGGGGTTCCGCTGCCAGAAAGTGTACGGCGGCATGCCGAAGAACACGACGGCTTGGCGTTCACTAAGGTACAACGGCAACTGCGGAAACTGAATCGGCTCGATGAATGGAATGCCGTGCTTGGCCAACAGATAGTGGATCATGCGCGCGTTTTGCATGCTCACGAATGTGCCAAGCACGCTCAGCACGCCCGTCGGCAGCCCGAGGTTGATCCCCACGCTGTACCCGTGCCTCGCCCGCGTGCCCGCGCCCGTGCCGAGGATCATCTTGTGATCGGGCAGGTTGGCGACGATCTCATCCATCAGCGGAAACACGGCTTTGCGGCCACGATCGATAATGCTCTGCCCGCCGAGTTTCACGACGTTGGCGTCGGGAAGGATACGCACGTCTGGGTTGTCGGCCGATAGGGCCATCAACCGCTCGTCGGTCAATGACCCCGCGACCAGCTTGGCCCCCAACTCTGTCAGCAAGTCGTTCGACATTGGTTCTTATTACTCTGTCCGGTGGCCAAAATCCGTATCATCCTGAGGGGCACAGCCCCTTTTCGTCATGCTGAGCGTAGCGGAGCATCTTGCTCCGGAATCAGCAAGGTTTCTCGCTTCGCTCGGAATGACAAGATGGTCATGCACGTCGCGCCCTTACAGCGCTGCATG
>JAJDDU010000019.1 GCA_029260155.1 Phycisphaerae bacterium
CCCGCCGTCATGGTCAAATCGAGATAGCGTTTGCGTGCTTTCAGATCGACCTCGAATCCGAAGATCAAGTTGTCATCTGTTGCGCTTGGCAACGTCGATGTTGCTCCGGCCGTGTTCGTGCTGGTGCCAAAGATCAGCCCGGTCACATTCGCATGGCCTGATCCGGCAGTGTCCGATTCAGTGACCGCGAGCGCCGTCATCGCAATGTCGGACGCGCCGAGCATGACGTAGATCGTCGCATACTCGAAGCCCTTGGTGTCTACCTCGGTAGTCGTCCAGGACGCATTGTCCACAATGGCGACCGGGTTCGTGATCGCGACCATCTTTGATTTTTGTGTATGTACCATTACAAGACTCTCCTATTCAAGAGGACCACACTTTGGCCCGCGTTGGTCCTGGTCCAATTGGTCCTCTTGGTCTTCTTGAGAGTAGGGACTTGATATGTACCGTCCTTACTTTACAAGGAGACCAAGGAGACCAAGGAGACCAGGACCAACTACCCATGAGACGTGGTCTCCTTGGGCAATTCCCAATACCAACCGTCCGCGTGTTTCTTCGCGCGAACGCACAAATCGGCCTTCGCTCTCTTGAGCGTTGACCACGAATAGTCTTCTATCGCTGCCTCATCGCGCAGCCGATCAGAACTGACCGGCCCGATCGCCAGCATTTCAACCAGCCACTCGACCGCATTGCCCCGAGCGGATCGCGACTTCGGCCTCTCCGCGTCCATTGCCTCATCCGCCGACATCGTGACCGGATCATCGCCCCAGTGAATGACGCCCACTCCGCCCACGTCTACGATCTTGAAACTCAAGCCCGTAGGATCAGGCGCGACGTTGCACTTGACGCACGTAACCAGCCGCTTAGATCGATCTTCGCGGTCTCTGGTGACCGCCCACACTGCACGCGGAGCGGAGACGAATCCGAGACTGCCGAGCGTTCTGTAGAGAGCCTTGTCGCCGCCGGAGGACTTGCGGAGGTGCAGGACGCCGATCACCGCCACGCCGTGACGTTCGGCCAGCTTCGCAAGACCAGATAGCGACCGTTGAACCTCGGACTTGCGGTGCGTATCGATGTCGGGTCCGAGGAAGCAGTCGAGCGGATCGATCATTATGACGCGAACGGATTGCCGATCCTCCAGGATCGCGTCGAGGTGTCGCAAGTCCCGATCTATGGCGAACGGGTCCAGCACCTCCGGGTTCTCCGCGTGTCGGATGCCCTCCAGGATCGCGATCCTCGAAGGAACGCCACCGGCTGCATCGACGCGCCTGCGTACCGTGTCGCCGAGCCCGTCCTCGCCTACAAGCAGGATCACGTCGCCCGCCGGATTCGGAGCCTCACGCATATCTGGCCACGGTGTGCCCGCGCTGATTCTCGCAGCTATGTCCGTGGTCCAAGTGCTCTTGCCCGCGCTCGGGTCGCCACAGATCACGGAGACCATGCCGAGCGGAAACCGATTCCGCCATAGATATTCAACCTCGCGCGATTCGATGTCGGAGAGAGAAGTCATAACGACCGACGACACTGGAGCGTCATCCGCCGCCGGAGCGGGTTTCAGCTTCACGGCCGGAGCGGGAACGTCTCCGAATGCTTTAAGCGGATCGGCCATTGTCACTCTCACTGAGGAAACGGACTTGCGGATGGCCACTGTTCTCGACGACACACTTCTTACAGGTCTCGAAAATCTCGGCGAACAAGGCGGCCTTGTGGTTGCTTTCACCCGGCGCCGGGTATGAGCGATCCAGGTAGGCCTCCAGGTGGCGCAGCGGATTCGGCGAATGGAACGGGCAGCCCTCGGGGAACGCGGTCACCACTCGGCAGCCGTGCAGTTTGCAATCGATAATCGCGCTCATAGGATTCCGGCGCTCCTGAGTGTGGTTTCGGCCCGTGCGACCGATCGATCACGCTGGCGAGCGGTGCGTGTTTGTGCTGGTTTCGGAGGTGCGATGTTCGTTTCGCCATGCGCGGCATCAGCGTCGGCTAATCGATTAGCGAACCGGCTGAGCGCTTCGCGCGAAGTGCAGACGCGATTACCGATCCTCACATATTCCAGGTGAACACCGCGAAGTCCACGTTTGCACCACCGGAAGATTGTGCTCGCATGCGGCCTTCGACCGTCAACTGGAGGTAGGGCTCGCGTCGCCTCTGACAGTGATAGGGCTTGCTCAGATACTAGGTCGATCGGCATTGCATAAACTCCATCCATTGCGTCTGATGGAGTCTAGGCATTGATTGCAGGACACTGGCGGGAGTGTCCTCACTTACGGGAGATTATTTTCGTAGGCGTGCTCGTTGGACAGTCTTGGCGGAAACTCCGAACATGGTCGCGACATCTTTGTCTAGTCCAGCTACGCTCTTATTAGGATGCGCCTTGTGCTCTCTGTCCCATCGCTGGCGGTACTGCTCTCGCATACGCTCTAACTCATCGGGCGATCCATACCTCCCGGCGTGTCCATCTCTAGCAGCCTTGAGCGTTTCCTTCCCGCGTCGCGCGTGTTCCTCCATTCGTCGAACGATCACTCGTTGCGCGGCCGCTCCGGCCAGGACAGCGGGCATTGTGATATGTTTGAGCGAACTCATCGCGGACCGGACCATGACGATCAGCATAGAGAATTCCGCCGGTTTGTACGTGCCCTCGGACAGGGCGCGAATCAACTCATCGGTCGGCTTGTCCAGCAGATCGCATTCGCGCTCAGCCGCCACTAGCAGTTTTTCCAGATGATCTTTCTCATGGGCGATTAGCTGCCTCGTCTCCTCGACGAACTGCAGCGCCTTCTCAGCGTCCTCGCGCATACCCGGCGACGCATCGGGATCGGTGAGAGTGTTGCGGGCGAATTCTGCAATCCAATCTAGGCTTGGCTGTGGCCAGTCGCCACCCGTCTTCTCGGCGGCATCGATTAGACGTTTGTCCTCATCCGTAAAAGCGTACTCACCGCCCGCGAGTGTGTAGCTGATCTTTCCGAGAATTCCGTGATCGTCTTTGATCAGCGTTACGTGTTCTGATCGCTCAACGCGCCGATCGGGCTCCGGGTGTGGTTTGCGTTTCGCCATGATTACCATCCTTTCGCGGACCGATCGGAGCGGACCGCAGGGCGATGGTAGTTCCCTGCGTGCCCGATCCGATCGATTGCGCGGGAGCGACCCGCGCCCGTGATTCTATCCAATTTTCCGTGCAAGCTCACGCGCAACTGAGAAATTCCGCTCGGCGTAAATCTCGGTGACATTTGCCCGCGTGTGTCCCAACCATATCTGCGCGGCCTCGATCCCTAGCTCTTTTCGCACGTCGGTCGCGCAACGATGGCGAATCTGGTGCGGATGCCAGTGATGGGCCTTCCTCCATGCACGCACCTCGGGCTTGGTCGCGCCGTCAGGAACCGGGAACGCCGCCTCGCAGCCGCGTGTGACCGCTCTCCGGTAGGAATCCACTGTGTAGCGATCCTTCGGAGCCCGGCCGCGTTGATCGCGTTCCATGCGTCTGCGCGATCGCTCTCCGCGATGTGCTTGGGACGGCTGTACCTTCGTTTTGCGCCGTGCTCTTGCTACGGCCCGCCGCTCTACGTCGGCGTCGGCGGGCGAAAACAGGTACGCCGACAGGTCGGGTTTGAGGAACTCCTGGACAATCCGGCGGGCTTTCGGTCCGAGTGGGACAATCCGATCACGGTCATGGTGTTCGCCCTTGTGCTCGGACGGCTCGTACTCCCACAACTCGCCGGAAGTATCGATATCGCATCCTCGCATGATAACCGCCTCACCCGGACGCATCGCTGTCAGCCGTTGCAGGCGAATCAGTGCCCAGACTTGGCGCGAGACGTGCGGCTGGACAGCGTCGATGGATTCGTCAGCCACCGGCCTGATCGGGTCAGTCTCGCGGGCTCCCGACCGGCCACACCGGAGTCCAGCCACCGCAAGTAGGCCGTGGTGGACCGTCGCGGGTACAAGCTCGTTCTCCACCGCCCACTTGAACAACCGTTTGATTCTGCCGATTTGGTCGTTGATGTAGACGCGGGCGCGATCAGCATCGATGAGCGATTGCCGAACAGCCTTCAATGCCAACGGTCCGAACTCAGCGGCGGGTGTTCGCCCGTACCGCTTGCAGAGCGACCGCATGGTGATGCGGATATTGGCCTGTTCTTTGGTCGGGCGCCCGTGCTTGCAGTAGTACTCTGTGACGTGCTCCCAGTAGCGGGCTACAATCTCCGACACGGTCATAGCGTCGTCGGCAGCCGGCGTGTGAAGCCCGTTGCTCGCCCACTCAGAGATCGCCCGAGCGTAGGCCTCCCGGCTCGCGGATGAATCGTAGGCGCCGAGGTAGACCCTCGATCCTCCCAACTCCACGAACGCGCGATCACCGCTCTTGGTTTTCTGTTTTCGGTAACTCGGAATCGACTTGCGCTTCATCGGAACGGCCTCCCATGCTCTGAAACGTATCAACTGATACGCTTCCAGCCTTGGTTGCAGCCGCTCCACCGCACTGGTGGGTATCCGTAACTCACGGATTCAGCTTAGGTTATGCTAACTGGAGGCGAAGAGACTCGAACTCTCGACCTTCGCATTGCGAACGCGACGCTCTCCCAACTGAGCTACGCCCCCGTGTCTGAGAACACGGTATACCAGGAATCAGGCGCCGGGACAAGGCATGCTGTTTCAGCGTCGCCGGCGAAGCAGTGCGAGGGAACCTGCCGCGAGGAGCAAGCCGCTGGTCGGCTCTGGGACGGAATTGACGCCGTCGAGGGCCTGGCCGCTTTCGAGCAGGCCACGCTCAAGAAAACTCAGGCTGGGTAGCTCGTCGCCGAGGATGTTCGACATGAACTGCATGGCTGCGACGGTGGCGAGTTCATCTCCTGACAACGTGCCCCCGGCGTCGATCTTCGCACGCAACCCGTCGATCGTCTTGAGCGATTCCTGCTCCCGAAACGTGCGGCCGCTGAACTCGGCGAAGATGTTTTCCAACCCGGCTGCGTCGAAGAACGGATCTGTCAGAGTCGCCAGAATGTCGGCGAAAATGTTGCCTTCAATGTCGATCGGCCCGATGTCGAAATCGGCGTCGCCGATCGGAAAGTCCTCGAATCGTCCGTCGATTGTCGTGGTTTCGCGGTTGGATGTCTGGAACTGAAGATCGTAGCTTCCGAACGTGTTTATCTTCGCGCGGAGATCGAACAGAAGGTTGCCCGAGACCGTGGTGTCGTTCGTGCCTGAGTCGAAATTCAACGTGTACAACAGCGGCTGCGGCGGGCCGACGGTGACCACACGGTTGGGATTCAGATTGAACAGCCCAGTGCTCAGCGTCAGGCCGATTTCAGGAATGCGCCGTCCGCCGGTTTCAACGACGGCTGATACCGGGCCTGCGAGCGCGAAGTCGAAATCGCCAAGGTCGATCGTGTTGCCCTGAAGCACGCTGGCAACCGTCGCCACCGAAGTATTGGTTAGTTCGAAGTGCGTGGAATCCACCGCGAAGCCGGCGAATCGCAGCGTGTCCAGGACGCCCTCAAACATCCCAGCCCGTGCCGGCGAAGCCAACGGCGATGCGAGCAAAGCCGCGACAAGTAGAATTCTCGATCGTCGCATTTCCATCCTCCAAAGAGCCCACAGCCAAACCGGCTGCGAAACGTCTCGGGCACTGTACGCCGAGGCCGATAACGATTCAACCCCGACCCCGCCTCTCTGCTGATGCAGACCCTCTCCACAATCGTCTATCGGCTGCTCTAGCCACCCGGCTCAAGTCGTGGACTGGCCCCCGCCACCACGGCGCCGCACGAGCGAACATCAAGTCCCGCTGGACGACGACTCTCGCTACTTGCAGTCCAGCGCACCTGCGCCGCAACGGCACGGTGGTCAGAAACAAGATCAGGCCACACTCTGCAGGTCACAAACTCGAATTCTCTGCTGACCAGAATCCAGTCGATTCGACGTTGAGGTTGCCTGGCAGGATAAGTCACTCTTCGCCGATTGTCGGGTTCGTATGCTCGCAGTTGGAGCCGGTCAGCAACGAGCCGCAGCGCATCGTCAGCATCGCGCCAGCCGCAGTTAAAGTCGCCAAGGACGATGAGCGGCAGACCGGAATCTGCCAGCGTGTCCACCAACTTCGCGGCCTGCTTCCTTCGGGTCCGCGCAGAGAGCGGGTCGAGATGGACTGATGCCGCGACGAGAGTACGGTTCCGGAACTCAATGCGCGCGGTCACGAATCCCTTGGTATCCACCGGATGGA